>CAZRWZ010000018.1:0-18623 GCA_964603745.1 uncultured Bacteroidaceae bacterium
ATTTCAGAATATAAAAATCTAATACACCTCAGAGCTTTTCAGCAGACCCTAAATATTTGAACTTTTACGGAGTTTGTGCAAGTTTTTTATACCGAAAAATTTAACATTAAAAAAAGAGTTGAGATATTCAATCCCAACTCTTTTCTTTTTATACTCAACAAATAAACAATTCTTAGTCTTTATGATATTCTGTAGTATCTATAATAAAACCTTCCATTGCTATAACCAAACCTGCCTTATCGTAAACCGGTGAGGCTGCAAGAGTATGATAGCCTATGTCTCCATTTTTGCAAACTCTTTTAAGGTCGGCATTATGAACAGATTCGCCTTTCATTACTCGTTTAAATATATCATCAACAATTTTTCTGTCTTCTTCTCCTCTATTAAGCCCATAAGGTTTTCCTATGATATTTTCTAAAGATGTACATTTATATATGGCTAACCAGCCATCATTAACATCTTGATATTTTCCATCTTTTCCTATTCTAAAATATCCAACACCTGCATGGTTTGTAATATTATGCAAAGTAGATTTTGTTTCTAATCCAAATTTGGTTTCTACATATCCTAATGATTTTTCTAATAATTCGTCGATATTACTTGAACTTGATAACTCGTGTTTCATTTCATCAAGTTTAACTTGCAAACCTTCTTCTACAGCATATTTGGCATCATCGTCGCTCATTTCTTCCCAACCTGTTACCATTGCTTTAAAACTTGATGTAACAGTATGTCCTGTGGAAGTTAAATACACATGCACAAAAACAAAACCTATTAAAATAAATGCACCAAATGTATGAACATATGCAATCCAATCTAAATTAATATTTGTTCCTTCGTTTAATGTGCTAAAAAAGAAAAAATAGAATAATCCAGAGAATACCATTGTTGGAATTATCACAAATTTAAGTCCAAAATATGTCATTCTTTGCAAAGGATTAAATTTTGTATATTTGGTTTTATGGGTAGGGTGTGGTGCGTTATGAAAAATACCTGTAATATAGTATTTTATTTGGTCACTCATCATTTTCATTGTTGGTATATATTGCCTCCATTCTCCAACAGCAAAATCCCAAAAGATAGTAAATATTGTTAATACTATTAATGCCAAAGCTGCATTATTATGATAGATTACAGCACTTTCGTATCCAAATAATCCGTAAACTCCATGAACCTCAAGCCCTGTTATAGCTAAGAAAATTATAAGCAATGCTTGAGTCCAATGCCAAAATCTATTATACCTATTATATATATATACTTTTTTCATCTTTTTAATCTTTTTTTTATTGATAATTTTTCTTTTTTGCTATCATTCTTAATACAGCATGAAGCGAAACACCTATTATAGAGAATAATATAAATAGTTTGCCAGCCCAATCGAGTAATACGTTTACATCTCTACCAGGCAAATAAAAACCTTCTAAATTTGCTAATCTTCCATCAGTACTATGACATTCGATACAAGTTAAAGCATCTTTAGATTGTGAAACCATATGGTTTATTGGCCAATAAGATTCCGATGCTACAAAGCCATAATTTCCACTGTAAGGATAACCTACATAATCCATACCTGTTTCAATAGATTTTTGCCAATCAAAGTCAGACCATAAAGCTCCAGAACCTTTTGGACCAAATGTATGAAACTGTACAAATGTATTGTTTTTTGTGTCGTAAGGTTGTTTTCCTCTCATTACTTTAAAAGGATAAATCTTACTGTTTATATCGTTATAATCGCCATGTAATTTATTTAGTGTAACAGTTTTTGTAGGGTCTATTTTGGTATCTAATGTAGCTTTATCAGCTATTCCGTTCCACCAATAATATTCTGGCTTAAGATTAGAGCCAAAATGAGCTGTTCCGTGTTTTGTACTAAACTCTTCTGTTTTATCTTCGTTCCATTCCTCATAAGGTTTGCCATCTTTCATTTTTGTAGCTGTTGACCAATCCCAATATGTTTTTGTTTTATTAACTTTGGCATAAGTAGGAATATGACAAGTTTCGCAAGCTACTTTTTCGTAATGATTATTTAGCTGTTCACTTTTGTGAGGTTTACTTGTATGACAATCAGTACAATTAGCTCTTTCTTTTGTGTTACTTTTTAAATGATTTGCATTTGTCATAGGACCTTCTCCTTTAATATGATGGTCTTCCATTGTATGACACTGCGAACATGTTAGATTTGCTCCATCTTTCGACATATGAACATCTACATCTTTAGTGCAAACTTCGGCATCGGCTAATGCCATTTCTAAATCGCCATGTTTAACATTGTTTCCTCCACCACCTTTTCCGTGACATTTTAAACAATTTTCTTTATCTGTAGGTCCTACATTTTGAGCTACTTTGTTCAAATCAACTTTTGGACTAACTCCTCCAAATTTTGCTTTATTATAATTTCCTGTATTATCATGGCAGACAATACAGTCAATATTATTTTGATTTTTAAAATCAAAATCTTTATCAGTGTAATTGTAACCGGCATGACATTTAGAACATAAGGCTTCGTTAGAATTTATTCCTACACAAAAATTATTTAAAACATTTTTCTTACCTAAATGTTTTACACCATCAGCTAAAGTATCAGGGCTTGTCCAATTCCAGTGATGTGTTTTAATAAACTCATCGCCTCTTTTGTTATGACAAGATAAACATGCTTCTGTCATTTCACTCGGACTTTCAAATTTTTTCTGCAAAATTTCAAATTTAGAATGGTCAACATTCTTTTTAATAATTTTTGGGGTAATTTTAGAAACCTCAACATATCCCTCGTCCTTCGGAATATACATAATAATAACCGTAAACACCAATGCTATTGGTATAATTAACGACGGTAGTAATTTAAAAAACGTTTTCATAAGCTATACAAATTCTTTTTTACAAAACTACAAAGCTAACAATAGCAATACTATGTTGTATAACAGTTCGTGATATTCAATTTATTTATTGATATATATCAATAAATATGATTAATTTATTAATTTTGCGAAATAAAAAAAAGTTTATGAGTATTAATTGTTCAGAATGTGAAAATAGGTCGTCTTGTTTTAATGAGTTGTCAATTAATGAATTAAATAAGATTTCAGAAAAGAAATCAGAAATAGTTTATAAAAAAGGCGAAATAATTATTAAGCAAAACACATTTGCAAGCCATATCTATTTCATTAAGAAAGGATTAGTTAAAATTTACTTAGAAAACAAAAAGAAAAATCTTATAATTGAAATAGCCGGACAAGGTGCTATGCTTGGACTTTCATCGTTAAATTACAATAACAAGTACAACTTTTCGGTTTCGGCAATAAGCGATGTTGAAGCATGCGAAATTGACATAGAATTTTTAAATACTATTGCTAATAATAATGTTGGTTTTTCATCAAATATCATAACCCAACTAAATGGCATGCTCGACAAATTAATGAGCAAGGTTAATTGTTTGTCGCAAAAAGATTTGCGTTCTAGAACAGCCGAGTTATTAATAGATTTTGCCGACAATGTATATAAGTCAAGTAAATTTGAGATTGAGTTATCGAGAAATGAATTAGCCGAGTTAACAAACATGGCTGTAGAAAATATTGTAAGAGTTTTAAAAGAATTTGATAGCCTGAACTACATATCTTTAAAGGGTAAAAATATTGAAATTACAGACTATAATAAATTGAAAGAAATAGCGTCTATCTATAGATAATAGAACATATCTATAAATATAGATATTATGTTATTTAACAGTGTAAATAAGTATATTGTTGTGTTACAACAAGATACTTTTAATTTAGAATTTCTACAAATTAAGAAATGAGTTGTATAACATTTGTTAGATTCTGTTTTATACTTAATTTTGTTGATATATATCATTTAATGTAAAAAAATGAAGAAATAAATTAAATTTTATTAGATGAAAAAGACATCGCGTAAAGATTTTATTAAAATTTCGGCAGTTGGAGCCGGTAGTCTTGCTTTAGCAAACCCTGTTTTAAATTGGGTACCGGGTTTTTTTCCAAAAGAAAAAAAACCAATTGACGAATCAGAAGCAAAACGTTTTCCTACTTTTTGCGAAGTTTGTTTTTGGAAATGTGCAGGTTTCACATATTTAGATGCAAACGGAGAAATCCAAAAAATTATAGGTAACGAAAACGACCCTCACAGCAACGGACGTTTTTGTCCACGTGGAACCGGTGGCGTTGGAATGTATTACGACAAAGACCGATTAAAATGGCCTCAAAAAAGAATTGTTAAAAATGGCAAATCTTATTATGAAAGAATTTCGTGGGACGAAGCATTAGACTTTATCGCCGAAAAAATGAAAGGTATCGCCGAAAAGCATGGACCAGAAAGCATGGCATTATTATATCATGCAAGTAGTGGTTCGTACTTTAAACACTTAATGAAAGCATACGGAACAAAAAATATTGCTAAACCTTCGTATGCTCAATGTTTAGGTCCAAGAGAAGCCGGATTTGTTGCAACATATGGAGCAGGTGTTAGCTCACCAGAACCAACCGATGTGAAAAACACAAAATGCCTTGTTCTTATTGGAAATCATGTTGGCGAAAATATGCACAATGGATATGTGCAAGAAGTTTCTGATGCAATAGACCGTGGTGCTTCAATAATTACAGTTGACCCAAGATTTTCTACAATTGCAAGTAAATCAAAATATTGGTTACCAATTAAACCGGCAACAGATATAGCACTGTTATTAGCATGGATACACGTAATTATATACGAAGACTTATATGATAAAAAATATGTAGAACAATACACATTTGGTTTTGATGAATTAAAAGCTCACGTTAAAAATAATACACCGGAATGGGCTTATACAAAAACAGATGTTAAACCAGAAGATATTAGAAATTCTGCTTACGAAATGGCAAAAGCATCTCCGGCAGTTATTATTCACCCTGGTCGTCATACAACTTGGTATGGTGACGACACACAAAGAACAAGAACCATTGCAATACTTAATGCTCTTTTAGGTTCTTATGGTAAAAAAGGCGGTTGGTATTTTCCTGAAAAGAAAAAAGTACCACACTATCCTGCACCTGCATATCCGCACCCACATTGGACTTGGAAAGATATTACCAGGCCAACATACAAAAGTGCCGGAACAGGAATATCTAACGATTTAATAAAAGCTTCGTTACCCGATAATAAAAGCGAACATAAAATAAAAGGCTGGATTGTAGTAGGCACAAATCTACTAACCACTATCCCCGGAAAAGAAAATACAATTAAGGCAATGAAAAACCTTGAGTTATTAGTAGTTGTAGATACAATGCCAATGGAAATAACTCAATATGCCGATATAATTCTGCCGGAATGTACATATTTAGAAAGATACGATGATATCAGAAGTAGTCAGCACCGTTTTCCTAATATTGCCCTACGTATGCCAGCAGCAGAACCAAAATGGGAAAGCAAACCAGGTTGGTGGATGGCAAAAGAACTAAGTAAACGATTAGGTTTAGAAGATTACTTTAAATGGGATAATGTAGAAGAACAATTAGATTGGAAGCTACAACAAATGGGTACATCTCTTAAAGAAATGCAAAAAATAGGAGTAAAAAGATTTGATAAAGAAAAAGAACTTTATTTAGCCGACGGCGAAGAATATTATTTTAATACCGATACAGGGAAAATAGAATTATATTCCATAGATTTAGAAACAAAAGGTTACGACCCAATGCCAAAATACACAGAGCATAAACAACCCGAAGATGGTTTTTTTCGCTTAATATATGGTAGAGCTCCTATGCACACTTTCGGAAGAACCATCAACAATCCAAATTTAGATGATTTAAAATCGGAAAATAAATTATGGTTAAATCCTAAATCAGCAAAACTGCTTGATTCCCAATTTGATAAAGGTTTAAAAAATAATCAAGAAGTATGGTTGCGAAATCAAGACGGAGTAGTTTCTAAATTTCCGATAAAAGTTAGGATTACAGAAAGAATTAGACACGATTCTATATACATGATACATGGTTTTGGAAAATCTAACAAAAAACTTACAAATGCATATGGAAAAGGAGCCAGCGATTCCGATTTAATTACCAATATTAAAATAGACCCTATTATGGGAGGAACAGGAATGAGAGAGAATTTTGTAGAAATTTTAGAATACAATCCAAATAAAAAGGAGGCATAAGATATGAGATACGCAATGGCAATGGACACAAAAAAGTGTGTCGGATGTAGCGACTGTGTAGTTGCATGTCAAACAGAAAATGCAGTTCCAATAGGATATTGCAGAGATTGGATTGTAGAAAACGTAGAAGGTACTTATCCTAATTTAGAGCTTGAGTTACGTTCGGAAAGATGTAACCACTGCGATAACACACCTTGTGTTAGAACTTGCCCAACCGGTGCAAGCCACGTAATAGAAGGCGGTATAGTAAAAGTTACCCACGACGAATGTATTGGTTGCGGAGCTTGTATAGAAGCTTGCCCCTACGATGCACGTTATTTTCATCCTGATGGATATGTTGATAAATGTACTTTTTGCGACCATAGAGTTGCAAAAGGACAAGAAACAGCCTGTGTATCAGTTTGTCCAACTAAGTGTTTGTATTTTGGCGATTTAGACGATGCTAACTCACCTGTAACAAAAATACTTAAAGAAAGAAAATGGAAAGTTAATGCTCCAGAAGCAGGAACTAAACCACAAGTTTATTTTTTAATATAATTCTGATAATATAAAAATATAAGAAATGAAAGAAGAATTATTTGTTAGCGGACGGGACATTCCTTTTATCGATCCTGTTTTACATATTTGGCACTGGCAGATTCCACTATACCTTTTTGTTGGTGGTTTAGCAGCAGGGCTAATATTTTTTGCTTCATATTTTTTCCTTAAAGGAAAAGAAGATGAATATCCTATTGCAGTTAAAATAGCTCCATTTTTAGCACCTATTGTAATTGTTATAGGTTTAGCAGTTTTAGTACTAGATTTACGCCACCCAGCATATTTTTGGCAATTGTATACAACAATTAGAATAGACTCGCCAATGTCTTGGGGAGCGTGGACACTTGGTGCAATAATGCCATTATCTATATTGTGGCCAATTAGTTACATTAAAGATTTGCAAAAATATTTCGAAAATAGCTTGTGCAAAATGCCATATAAACTAATTACTTGGGTAATAAAACTAATAGATAGATATTGGATTTTAGAATGGGTTTACGAAATGTCAATAAAACTTAGAAAACCAATAGCGATAATAAACATAATATTATCTATTATACTTGGAGTTTACACAGGTATTTTGTTATCTGCATTTAATGCACGACCATTGTGGAACACTTCATTATTAGGTCCTCTGTTCTTAGTCTCAGGTCTTTCTACAGGAGCAGCAGCAATAATGTGGATGGCTAAAGACCATCACGAAAAAATAGCATTTAGCAAAATTGACCTTTTATTAATTGGAGTAGAATTGTTTTTTATAGTTCATATGTTTATGGGTTTTTTGGCAAGTACTGCCGTACAACAAGAAGCAGCAGCATTATTTCTTGGAGGTGAATTTACAGCTGTATTCTGGGGTTTCTTTGTATTTGTTGGATTAGTCTTTCCGGCAATATTAGAAACTATGGAATTATTTGGATATAAAATACCTATTTCAATACCTGCATTTTTTATACTTTTCGGAGGAGCATTATTTCGTTTTATAATGGTAGATGCAGGACAAATAACAAGATATTTATACTAAAAACATATAAAAATGGAAGATAAGAGTAAAAAATATATGAATCCGTATCTTGCAGGAATAATCCTAGGATTAGTGATTATGTCCGCTTTCTTTTTTAGTGGCGAAGGCTTAGGCGGAAGTGGTGCTTTCAAAGATATTGTTAAAACAACAGTAGTTAATATTGCACCAGAATATTCTGCAAATTCGCACTATTTTAAATCGGCAGTAGAATCGGAGCATAGCCCAATAAAAACTTGGTTAATATTTGAAGTTTTAGGAGTATTATTAGGTGGTGTTATATCCGGAGCATTTGCCGGAAGATTAAAACTAAAGGTTGAACACTCGCCTAATATTACATCACGAACAAGAATAATTTTTGCAATTATTGGAGGAGCTTTATTTGGTATTGGCTCACAACTCGGAAGAGGATGTACATCGGGAGCAGGACTTAGCGGAATGGCTGTTATGTCTGTTTCAGGATTTTTATCGGTAGCAGCAATATTTGGCTCGGGCTATTTATTTGCTTGGTTTTTCAGAAAATTATGGATTTAATAATATAAAGATATGGCACCAATATTTGAACAAGGAAGTGAATGGAATTTTTTAGCAGCTCTTTTTATAGGAATTGCTTTTGGTTGGGTGCTCGAAAGAGCAGGTTTCTCAACATCACGTAAATTAGCAGGTGTATTCTACGGATACGATTTTGTTGTAATAAAAGTTTTCTTTACCGCAGCAATTACCGCAGCAATAGGACTTCTATTTCTAAACTTTTTCGGAGTATTTGACTTTGAAAGCGTTTGGATGCCTACAACATACACTTGGCCTACTTTAGTAGGAGGTATAATAATGGGATTAGGTTTTGTTACAGGTGGATTTTGCCCAGGAACAAGCGTTTGTGCAGCGGCAACAGGCAAACTCGATGCTCTTGCCTTTATAGGAGGTATAGTTATCGGAATTTATTTCTACAGCTTTACCTACGAACCATTATGGGAAACACTTAGAAAAAGTGGCAAACTAGGAAAAGTAAAAATAGGAGAATTAATAGGTGTGCAAGAAGGTCTTGCTGTTCTATTATTTATTCTGTTTGGATTGTTTGCTTTTTGGTTTGTTGATAAAATCAAAAAAACATATAATATTAAAGATGTTGAATATTAATATTTAATACTATGAATAATAAAAATATTTTTGGAATAGTCCTTTTACTGATTTTAGGTGTATTTATTGCATTTACTACTGTAAAAACAGGCGAAAGAGAACAAATTTCTCCAGACCAATTACATCATAAAGTAATTCAGAAAAATAGATATTTTTCTCCCGAAGAAGTAGCAAATTTCATTATTTCGGGCGACCCATCTATTCAATTAATTGATGTAAGAGACCCTAAATTTTATAATAAATTTACTTTAAAAGCTGCTACAAATATTCCTTTAAAAGAGATTTTAAAAGAAGAAAATCTTTCAGATTATTTTGACCAAGATGTTTATAGAACAATTATTTTCTCTAACGGAAGTAGCGATGCTAATGTAGCGTGGCTACTTGTTACTCGTTTAGGTTATAAAAATGTTTATGTAATGAAAGGTGGTCTTAATGCTTGGGTTGATCAAATTCTGCAACCAAAAGAACACTCGGTTGTTTGGGATAGAATTGACGACGAAATGTATCAATACAGAAAAGGTGCAAGCGAATATTTTGGCGGTAGCAAAGCTGCTTCTGATGATGGTGGAGCAGCTCCAAAACCAAAAAAAGCAATTAAAAAACATAAGAAAAAAGAAGTTGAAGGAGGTTGTGGCTAATAATTAGTAATTTGATAATTATTAATTAGTATTAACATTAAATTAATGAAAATGAAAATAATAAATAAAATATTAATCCTTACAATGACAGTTTTTATTGTCGGTTGTGGAATAGATGATAGTAAAAAATATGTACTATCTCCCGAAGAAACTCTTAATGCATATATCAATAAAGAAGATATATTAAGTCCTGAAAAATTATCTAATATAATTCTTTGCAAAAAGGATACACATCTTTATCAATTTATTGATTTACGCACACCACACGATTTTATTGCAAACCATGTAAAAGGAGCGATAAACATACCTGCAAAAGATATTTTAGACGAAAAAAATATTGAAATATTAAATCAAGATGAAAAAATAAATATTTTGTATTGCAAAAATACCTGCGATGCAATAAACTCTTATTTAATACTTAAGCAGTTAAACTACAAGAACAATAAAATTGCCTTGGGTGGTTTCGAGTTTATTAACGATTATATTGTTGATAACTATGGGATTAGAACTGGTGTTTATTACGATGAAAAACCAAGATTTGATTTTCTTCGTTTAGTTGCAGGAACAGATGCTCCAACAAAAACAAAGGTTAATAAACCAACAGTTATTGATGTAAATCCAAATAAAGTAATTAAGGATTTTGACGAAGAATGTCCAGATTTGAACTAATTTGAAAAATAAAAAACTATGAAAAAATATTTTATAATTTCATTATTTGCGTTAATCACAGTTTTATTTTCATCTTGCGAAAGATATTATAACCCGGGATTAAACCTAAAAACTGTACAAGAAGATACCGTTACCGGAAAAGACATTGATGTTCTGTTACGATACATCAATAACTCTGGCGATTACATTAACAGCAAGGGAATGCCAAATATGATTTCTGCCGAAAATGTTAACGACAACCTATCGGAATATTTTGTTATTGACACTAGAAGTAAAGAAGAATATGTTGACGGTCATATAAACGGAGCAGTAAATGTTCAAATACCTAAATTGATAGAGTATTTAGAAAAAAATATATCGCCAAGTTCTTACGATAAAATTATTATTGCTTGCCACTCTGGTCAATCAGCAAGTTATGCAACATCTATTCTACGATTAATTGGCTATAACAATGTTTATGCTATGAAATATGGTATGAGTGCTTGGAACAAAACTTTAGATAAATGGTCGCCAAACATATCAAACAAATATGCAAATAAATTAGAAACAGCTGACAATCCTAAAGTAAAAGAATATCCATATCCAGATATTGAAACAGGAGAACATTGTGGGGCTGAAGTGCTAGCGGCAAGAGCAAAAACTGTATTGCATACCCCTTTTCATAATTTAAAAATTAGTGCCGACAGAGCTTTCTCCGATAGTAGTTTTTATATTATCAACTACTGGCCAAAGGATAAATACCTTAAAGGTCATATACCCGGAGCTGTGCAATATTCTCCAAGGCAAGATTTAAAAAACACAAGTTTCTTAAAAACATTACCAAACGATAAAAAAATATTGGTTTATGGTTTTACCGGACAAACATCAGCTTTTATTGTTGCTTACCTTAGGTTGTTAGGATACAATGCTTTTACAGTTGGGTTTGGAGCAAATAGTTTTATGCACGATATTTTAGTTAAACGAGAACATTGGAATGGATTTAAAGCATCAGAAAAATTAAATGATTTCCCTATGATTAAAGGCGAAAATCCAACCGATAAAAAGTTTGAAGAAACTATTAAAAATGCAGGTAATGCCGGAGGAAGTGCAAAACCTAAAAAAGCTGTAAAAAAACGTAAGAAAAAAGAAGTTGAAGGTGGATGTGGTTAATAAATAATTGATTATAAATTAAAAAAGTCTTCAGAAATGAGGGCTTTTTTTTTATACTAAAATCACAGAACTTTTCAGTTTTTTTTAAACCAACTATAATTAAATGATTTAAAATTGAGAAAATTTATTTACATTTGATGATTATTAACAACAAATATAGTAACTATAAAAAAAAAGATTATGAAGGTTAAATTATTATTTTCGCTATTATTTTTATCAATATCAATGTTTTCACAATCTTGGATAGGAGTGCCGGAAACAACAAAAACAACAGCAAAGCCCACTTTGAGTGATTATCAAAAATCATTTAATGAATATTGGGCAGATAAAAATGTAAAAGATGGATATTATATAGAAAATGGTATCAAGAAAAAAGCTTATGGTTGGAAACAGTTTTTACGATGGGAGTATTATTGGGAATCAAGAGTAAATCCGCAAACAGGAGAGTTCCCAAGCTCAGAACAATATGCCACAGCTCTTAATCAATACAAACAAAATAATTTAGAGCGTTCTGCATCAGGTAACTGGACAAATTTAGGACCAAGTTCTTCCAATGGAGGATATAAAGGTGTAGGCAGAATTAATTGTATAGCATTTCACCCAACTGATAATAATACATTTTGGGTTGGTACACCAGCAGGTGGATTATGGAAAACAACAAATGGAGGAAATACATGGACAGTTTTAACCGACCAAAATGATGTGTTAGGTGTTAGCTCTGTTATAATACCATCAGATTATGAAACTTCTAACACAATATATATTGGCACAGGTGACAGAGATCATAAAGATAATCATGGTATAGGTGTTTTAAAATCTACCGATGGAGGTAATACGTGGCATACAACAGGATTAGTTCAAGATCTATCTGATGCTTATTCTGTAAATCAAATGTTAATAGACCCTACAAATAATAATATTTTATATGCAGCAACATCTACAGGAATTTATAAAACAACAAATGCAGGAAATAATTGGACAAAAATTTTAAATGATCACTATATTGCAGATATAGAATTTAAACCAAATGATCCTTCAATAATATATGCTTCGGGACGTTGGTATGCAAAAATATACAAATTAACTAATAATGGTAGTAATGTTTCAACTGTTTATAGCAATAATTCTGGCGACGGAGCTCAACGCATAGAACTAACTGTTACAGCAGCAAATCCTAACATTGTTTATGCTGTTGTTACAAATTCGGAAAGTGGTTTAAGAAAAATTTTAAAATCTACCGATAGTGGAAGTAGTTATTCTGCTGTTTTTACACCAGGAAACCCACCTACCGCATCGCAACCAAATATTTTAAGTAACAAAAAAAATGGAGATGCAACAGGAGGACAAGGTTCTTACGATTTAACATTAATAGCTGACCCTAATAACGAAAATATACTTTATTGTGGAGGTGTAAACACATGGAAATCAACAGATGGTGGAGTTAGTTGGGAATTGAATAATTATTGGACACCGTCTGGTTGTAGTGGTTGTGAAATTGCCCATGCCGATAAACATTATTTTGCTTATAATGGTTCTACTTTATTCGAGTGTAATGATGGCGGTTTATACAAAACAAACGATGGATCTAACTGGACTAGCATATCTAACGGCATAAAAAACAGTCAAATATACAAACTTAGTGTATCGCAAACAGTAGCTAATGCTACACTTACAGGCTTGCAAGATAATGGTTCAAAATTATTGAAACCAAATGGAACATGGAAAGATGTTAAGGGTGGTGATGGAATGGAGTGTATAATAGATTATTCTAATTATAACATTCAATACGCAACATATGTTAGAGGTCAAATTACAAGAACAATGAATTTATGGTCTAATAAAACCGACATAGAACCATCTAACGCAGGCAATGGAGCTTGGGTAACGCCATATATTATACACCCTTCGGAACCAACTATTTTATATGCCGGATATGCCAATGTATGGAAAACTACAAACAGAGGAAATGCTTGGACAAAAATATCTAACATAAATAGCTCAGATAAACTACGTTCTATGGCAATATCTATTTCAAATCCTGATAATATTTATGTTGCCGATAAAGAAAAAATATGGAAAAGCATAAATGCCGGTAATAATTGGACAAATATAACAAATAATTTACCTTCATCAAACGTAATTACATCAATTGCAGTTAAACACGACGACCCAAATACAGTATGGGTAAGCCTAGGTGGGTATAACTCTAATGTTGTTTATCAAACAACAAATGGAGGAACTAATTGGACTAATATTTCTACAGGTTTACCTAATATCCCTGCCAGTACAATTGTTGAAAACAAAGATAATACCAACGAAACAGAATTATATCTTGGAACAGATTACGGTGTATATGTAAAATTAGGTAATTCTAATTGGGCACTTTTTAATACAGGTCTTCCTAAAGTTGTTGTTTCTGAATTAGATATTTATTATGATGATAATTCTGAAAATAACAAAATACGTGCTGCTACATATGGTAGAGGATTATGGGAAAGCGATTTGATAGGACAAGTAGATTTAACAGTAGATTTTTCGGCAAATAACACTACAATATCAGAAGGCGAAATGGTTACCTTTACAGATTTAAGTACAGGTTCTCCAACATCATGGCAATGGGAATTTGAAGGTGGCGAACCTGCAAATTCAGATGTTCAAAACCCAACAGTAACTTATAATACAGCAGGAACATATCAAGTGAAATTAACAGTATCTAATGCAACAAGTTCTGATGATGAAACTAAAATAGATTATATACAAGTGAACGACAATAGTTGCGACGATCTTTTATCTGATTACTCAATGGGTTTTGAAGAAAATGAAAATATTTCTGGTTGGACGCTTGAAGATGTTAATGATGATGATACTACTTGGGCATTATATAATAGTGCTGCTTATGCACATTCAGGAGACAGACTTGCCGGTATAATACATAATCCTGATATGGCAATGGACGATTATCTTTATACTAAATGCTTTGATTTAAACGACAATAATCAATACGAATTATCTTTTTGGTATAGGGTTTATAACAGTTCTTCTCCAGAAAAAATAGAAGTGAAATATGGAACTGCAACAAATCACTCTCAAATGTTAAATACAATAATTGATCTTGAAAGTATTAGTAACGACAATTACACACAAGCTACAGCAACATTTAGCCCTGCTCAAACAGGAGAATATTATATTGGATTTCACGGATATAGCGATGCCAATATGCAATATCTATTTATTGATGATATTAATATAAAAGATGTTACATTAAGTTGTGTGTTAGATTTAAACAAAGATAATATCAATGTTTATCCTAATCCAAGCAATGGCTTGATAACAATAAGTGGTATTGAAGATAACAAAGCACTTATAACAATAATAGATGTAACTGGTAGAACAATATTTAAAAAACAATATAATTCTATATCTAATACATTATCAATAAATTTAGCAGAACAAAACGAAGGAATATATAAAATTATCATAAATCAAGATAATAAAACAATTAACAAAACAATTGTTTTACAAAGGTAATACTCAAACTTTACAGACAAACCATAATTTTTACGGTTTGTCTGTAAAATCAAGAGTCTGATAAGCTGTTAAACATCAATTTATTTCATCTTAATTTAAATAATAAATACAAATATTTTTTTTGCAAAATGAAACTTAAAAAAGATTTTTTTTTAAATGATGTTTTAGAAGTAGCTCCAAACTTATTGGGAAAAACTCTTGTAAGAAAGTTTGCCGATGGCACAATAAAAAAATATATAATTACTGAAACAGAGGCGTATAGAGGCGAAGAAGATTTAGCATGCCATTGTAGCAAAGGTAAAACCCCAAGAACATCAATAATGTACGAAGAAGGTGGTAAAATTTATGTATATTTAATTTATGGAATGTATTGGATGTTGAATTTTGTTTGTTATAAAGAAGGTGTACCGCAAGCAGTATTAATTCGTGGTATTGTGGGTTTTAACGGACCGGGCAAACTTACCAAAGAACTCCAAATTAATAAAGATTTTAACAATAAGGATATCTCAATAACAAAAGAAATTTGGATTGAAAACAACAATAAAACAGCAGAATACAAAACAAAACCAAGAGTTGGCATAGACTATGCCGGCGAAATATGGAAAAATAAAGCTTGGCGATTTATTAAAATCTAAAGGGCGAACTTATAAAAATACAAGTTGCTTTTTGTCTATTACATCAAAAAACTTTAACTTCGTGGCTTATGAAATTATAAAATCATTATTATGAAAAAAGCACTTACATTATTATTTCTTATATCTATAACAATTAGTTTTGCACAAAAACACAGATGTAGCAGAGCATATCATCATAAAACAGCAACAACACTCCATAGCGATTCTATAAATGTTTTACATTACACAATAAATTTGAATATTACAGATTTTACATCGCATATAATATCAGGAAATACAGAATTACAAATTACGCCTGTTGTAGATAACCTAAATAATATTGCATTAGATTTATTACAATTAACAATAGACTCAATAAAAATAAACAATACAATAACAACATTTTCTTATAACGACACACTTATCAATATAAACACACTGTCGACTATAAATCAGTCTGATACAGTTTTTGTAACAGTATATTATCATGGGCAACCACAAATAGACGCATCAAACTGGGGAGGTTTTTATTTTGATAATAATTATGCATATAATTTGGGGGTAGGTTTTGATGCCGACCCGCATAATTATGGTAGAGTTTGGTATCCTTGTATTGATGATTTTATTGACAGAGCAACATATACTTTTAATATTATTACTCAAGACACTAAAACAGCTGTGTGTAATGGTACTTTAGAAAATGAAATAGATAATGGCGATGGAACTAAGACCTACACTTGGGAATTGCACAATACAATACCTACTTATTTAGCATCAATTGCAGTATCTAATTATTCGGCAGTTAAAGATACTTTTAACGGTAGTTTAGGAAATATCCCTATCGCTATTTATGTGCCACCTTCACTTGTAGGAAGTGCACAATCAACTTTTGTAAATTTAAAACCCACATTAGCAGGATTTGAAAGCGATTATGGTCCATATAGATGGGAAAGAGTTGGTTATGTTGCTGTACCTTTTAGCTCAGGAGCTATGGAACATGCCACAAATATAGCTTTGCCAAAAGCAGCAATAAACGGTTCTCTTACCTACGAAACACTTTATGCACACGAGCTTTCGCATCATTGGTTTGGCGATTTAGTAACTTGCCGAACAGCAGGCGATATGTGGCTTAACGAAGGTTGGGCATCGTATTCAGAAGCAATATTTAAAGAAAAAATTTATGGATATTCTGCATTTAATACTTATGTAAAAGATAATCATAAAGATGCTTTAAATAAAGCCCATATAGAAGACGAGTCTTATCTCGCTTTAATTAATGTGCCTCATAAATATACTTATGGCAAAACAGTTTACGACAAAGGAGCTGATGTAGCTAATACATTAAGAACTTATCTTGGCGATGATTTATTCTTCTCAGGAATACAAAATTATTTAAATACATTTAAATATTCCGATGCATCAAATTATGATTTTCGTGATAATTTAAGCTCTTTTACAGGAGTAGATTTAACAGATTTTTTCGATGGTTGGGTTTTTCAAGAAGGATTTCCTCATTTTTCTGTAGATTCATTTACTGTAAATAATATTGGTGGGGGAGATTACGAAGTAGAAGTGTTTATGAAACAAAAAAAAGCTACTAATCCTAATATTATAAACTCTAACAGAATACCTGTCTCTTTTATTAAAAATGATTGGACAAGCATTGATACGCTAGTATTTTTTAATGGAGAAACAGGTTCTGAAATTTTTACAATACCATTTAACCCTATTGGTGTGTGGTGCGATAAAGAAGGAATGATATCTGATGCTACTTTAGACGATTATAAAGTTATAAAAAATATTTCTGCTATTGTTTTAAATTATAGCGAATTTACCATGTATACAAACTCAATAGAAGATTCTGTTTTAATAAGAGTTGAACATAATTTTGCTGCAGCCGATGGTTTTAAAACACCAATACCAGGTTTGGTTATCTCAAAAGAACACTATTGGCGTATTGACGGAGATATAAACCCAGAATTTATTTCGCAAGCTAAGTTTGAATACAAAGCAAGTTTAAACGATAGTATTTTAATGAAAAACAATAATGCCGATTCTTTAGTATTGCTTTATAGAGCCGACAGAGCCCACGATTGGGAGATAACAAGCTTTTTTAAAAATGGAGTAGATTATTTTGGATCATTAAAAAAAGATACTTTTCAATTAGGCGAATATTGTTTTGGAATTTGGGATTGGGAAGCTTACGACGATATTAATAAACATATTAAAAATAATAACAGTGAGTTGAAAATATTTCCAAATCCAACAAGTGGTGTTTTTACAATAGAAAATAAAGGAATCGATAGTATTATTATTTTTGATATAAAAGGTAATATTGTAAAACAAATTAATAATATAGATAAAAATATAACAACAATTAATGTTGATATTAGTAAAGAAGAAAATGGTATTTATTTTGTGAAAACTTCTATTTTAGGTAAAAATATTATTAAAAAAATAATTAAAAATTAAATAAATTTAGGGTCTTTCTTTTTCAGATAAATATTTATAACCTTTTATTAATCCAAAACAATTTTTAGAATTACAATTACATTTAAAAGGGCTACTCATATCATATTCTGTAGTTAAATAATTAAACGTAATATGCTCGCCTTTTTTAATATCTCTTAGTGCATTAAAAGTCATATCCTTAAGATTACAAAAACTATTTGGCTCACAATTGTGATTTAAAAATCGCCAAAAATAGTCAGGTTTATCTGTAATGTCGATATTTGTCGGAGGTTCAACATGCTTGCTTTTGGCAATTTGCACAGAGTATTTACTGGGCTTTTCTACAATTATATCGGTATTTATTTTAAAGATTACTTCGCCTTTTTCTATGGTATTTATTGCAAATACACCAAAATAATTGTTTGTTTTTCTTATTTCTACTTTATTATATAGTGTCATTAAAATTTATTTTAAAAAACAAATGTACTAATTGTATTTAGCTTTTTTGGGATTTAAACAAATTTATTTTTTCCTTTTAAGCAGGTAGGGTCTGCTGAAAAGCTCTGAGGTGTATTAGATTTTTATATTCTGAAATACGGATTTAGGACAAAAAATAACATTTTTTAAATATATACATATATAAATACCTTATTATATGTTTTATCTTTGTCAACTATTTTAATTATTAATTAAAAAAATATGAAATTATTATTATTGTCATTTTTAGTGTTATTTTC
>CAZRWZ010000019.1:0-18497 GCA_964603745.1 uncultured Bacteroidaceae bacterium
ATTTCAGAATATAAAAATCTAATACACCTCAGAGCTTTTCAGCAGACCCTAAAATAACTGTTATAAGTTTTTAGCAAAAAAAATCCACAATAAGAAAATTCTTGTTGTGGATTTTTTTGACTTAATATACCTTTCTTGTTTGTAATATCATTGTAATAAATATAACAGCAAATATTCATTTCACAAAATATGCAAGCCATCTCCTAAAACTGAAAACCTATTGCAAAATAAGTAAAAACAGTATGCGTATAATCCGACTCTGAAAAACCTAAGCTAATAGGACCTATAAGAGTTTGAATACTATACGACATACCAAATCCTGTGCTAATATATTCTTTATTATCGTTTTTAATCACATCTTCGTAAGTATCGGCAAACGACCCAATATTAGCTATAAATGTTAGATAGTTATTTTTAAATATTTGATATTGCAAATCAAGCCTTCCTATTAATATTGTTTGAGCATATCGCTGATTATATTTTAAACCTATAAAAGGGACATACGATTTAATCGGATATTCTATAAACTCGTTTGTTGTAAACAAATATTCTATTGGAATATCATCTCCAATATTTGTTCCTGCATAAATTTTAGGTAACAAATTTAATTTTTTAACTATAGGGATAACCTGTTTGTATCTAAAACTAAGATAAACTCGGGGGTCGTAATAAGCCTCAAATATTGTTTTAAATTCTGCATTTACAAGAAAACCCGAATTAGGAAAATATAATTTATCTAAATAATCTACGTTTAAAAACCCAAATATATTAAAATAGTTTTTTTTATAATCGCCAAACTTAATGGCAATATCTTCTGTTATTGTTGTTCCTTCGTATTCGCCACCACCACCAATTATAATTGAATTATACAATGTTGATTGTGTATATAATTTTACAGATAAATTATTTATATTATAAGTGGCTATGGCACTATTCTCTCTTCCGTTATACATTAAAATATTTTTTACCAAACCAAATACAGTAAATCCAAGTCCCGGTTTCCAACCATTATCAATTAAATAATTGGCAAATAAATAAGGTTCTTTTCCAACTTTTGCTGTTAATTGCAAACGAGAACTTTTTAACAATAAATTTTTATTAATGTATGTTAACAACACCGATGCTTGTGAAATAGTATTATAATTTGCTCCAACTTTAAACTGTCGGTTTGTTTTTTCAACAACATAAAGATTAAGAATTGTTTTCCCTTTTTCAAAAACAGTATTATAATAAATGCTCGAAAAATAGTCAGAACCTCTTAATCTAACAACAGCATCTTCTATATTTTTTTGTATAATAAATGATGTGGTATCAAGTTTCAATCTGCCAAGAACGTGTTTTCTTTTTACATTTTTTAAACCATCTATGTGTATCTCCGATAATTTATAAACCTTAACCGTTTTATAATTTTTATTTGTTGTATCTCTTTTGTAATGCAGGTTATATTTGTTTGCTAATTTTTTAAATTCCGGCAACATTTGTCTTCCGGCAGCTTCACCTAATTTTATTATTGTATCGGCATCACCAAAACCAAGAACACTGTATTTTGTTACATCGGGTTTTATATAAATATCAGTTAAACTGATGCCAAGTTCGTTGTTTGGTTTTCGCAATATTTTACTAGCTTGTTGAAAAATATTTATTACAGAATTAAGTTCATCTTGAGTATAAAAAGGGCTTTGCACATCAACACCAATAACAATATCTGCACCCATATCTTTAAGTTCTTTAACAGGAAAATTATTTATTAATCCGCCATCAACCAAGAGTGTATCATTTATTAAAACAGGCGAAAAAACAGAAGGTATAGCCATACTTGCACGCATTGCCAATGCTAAATTACCCGATTTTAGAATCACAGATTTTCCGTGCTCAATATCTGTTGCTATTGCTTCAAAAGGTATTTCAAATTTAGAAAAATCGTTTATTTCTTCAACACGTTCTGTTAATTTAATAAACTCCATTGTTATATTAAATCCTGAATGCATAGCTTGTGCTAAAATTTTAAGAGTTTCTTTTTTTTTCTTTTTTATAGGAATATCAAGAATATACTTTTCGTAAAATTCCTTCTCGGTCATTGCCATATCTTTACGTGATATGTAATCTTTCATTAATTTATCCCAGTCTGTATTATGCACAAATTCTTCGAGTTCATCAGGCGAATATCCTATGGCATACAACCCGCCAATAATACTCCCCATACTCGTTCCTGTAATATAATCAGGACGAATACCTGCTTCTTCCATCACACGTATTACACCAATATGTGCAAGACCTTTTGCTCCGCCACCACTTAATGTTAAACCAATTTTTGGTCTGTTTTTTTCTTGGCTAAATCCCGAAAAAGAAAAGATTATTATTAATAAGATAATAAGTTTGTTCATACCTAAACTACTTCTGTAATCTTGTTTTTATTAAAGTACCAAATATATGATTTTATGTTCTTATATCCCATTAATTCTAAAGAATTTCTATAATCATTAAGTTGTTTTTTGTGAGATAAACTTTCTATCTCGCCAAATTTATAATCTACAATTATTAATTCTTTTTCAGAAATCATTATTCTATCTGGTCGTTTAACCTCGTTGTTATATATAATTGATGTTTCATTCTTAACCTCGTAACTGCCGTTAAACCAATTACCTACATTTTGATTTGATATTACATCTTTAATTTCTTGAATAAATTTTATTTTATCTTCTTGCAAAATAGACCCTTCGTTTACAAGTTCTGTAACAGCATTTTCTACATCAGAAATGTATATTATATTTTCAAATACTTTATGGTATAATAAACCTTTATTAATTTTTTCTTGTTTATCTTTAGAAAAGAAATTTTCAGATTGGAGCTTAATATTTAACGATTTTGGTGTTTTATTTGCTAAATATTCATCTAAATTATAGCTTTCATATATTTCTTCTTTTTCTTTATTTTCGGTTAATTGTCCTAATTCAAAAACATTGTCTACAATTTTATTTTCTAATATTTTATTAACGACATCGCCTATATTTTTTATTTCTTCTTTTTTAGATTTTTGTCGTGCAAAAACAAAAAGCGATTGCTCTGCTCTTGTAAATGCTACATAAAGCATATTTAAACTATCAACATATTGTTGCAAAAGTTCGTTATAATAATCTTTAAAAAACACCGATTTTTTTAATGTAGATGAGTACTTTACGGGCATCACATCTAATTTGCAAAAAGGGTTCTGCTCATTTTCAACCCAAAGAATATCGCCACTTTTAGCTAAACTCCAATCGGCAAAAGGTATTATCACAAACTTAAATTCAAGTCCTTTAGATTTGTGTATGGTAAGTATCTGAGCCGCATCTTGATTTTCGTTTAAACTAATTGGCGAACTACTTCCTTTTTCGTCCCACCATTCTAAAAGCTCTACAATACTCATACTTTTTCGCACAGAAAAATCTTTTATTAAATCGTTAAATGCTTGCAGATAAATATAATTATCTGAATTTAAATTTAGCTTAAAAATATCAATAAGTTTTTCAACTATTTCGTAAAACGATAAAGTTGAAATATAAGCTTTTTGTTTTGCGTATTCTTCAACAATAAGTTCGTTATTACTAAATATTGAATGAAGATTTGTCTCGTTTTCTTGTAAATAAATCTCATATTCGTAATTAATAAAAACTCTATTAAGTTTTTCTGCAGAAGTGCTTAAATCTTTCAACAAGCTAATTAACAGCTTAATTACAGGCGAACTCCCCACAAAAAGAGCTTCGTTAGAAATTATATTAAAATTATAGCCTTCGGCTTTTTCATTTTCATTTTTGTAGTGCATTATATAATCCACAATTTCTGCACCTTCGGTTTTGCTTCTTACCAAAAAAGCAATATCTTTCATTTTATAACCTTTATCTTGAATTTCCATTAAAATACTAGGAATTTTAGCAAGTATAATTTCTTTTTGGTCTTCGCCTTTAATTTTTTCAATTCTTTCAAATCTCACATAAGCTGTGCCATTATTTTTTGGTATTTTTTGCTCATTGTTGCTATATGCTGTTACTAATTTTTCTTTTAAATGTTTTGTAAATTTTTCGTGTTCGGGCAAAATCTCGTTATTAAAAATATTTTGCAATAATTCTTTTGCCGATGTAAAAATATTATTGTTAAATTCAATAATTTCTTTCTTACTTCTATAATTATATTCTAAATTTACATCTTTAATATAATCATTATAAAAATCGTTATAAACCCCCTCCGATAAGAGTTTCCAATCAGAATTCCGCCAACGATAAATCGATTGTTTTACATCGCCAACAATTAAAGAGCTATTGCCTTGAGCCAAGTTATCTTCAATTAAAGGTTTAAAATTTTTCCATTGTATTGATGATGTATCTTGAAATTCATCAATCATAAAATACTTATATCTTGCACCAATTTTTTCGTAAATAAAGGGTGTGTCGTTATCGTTTATAATTGCATTAATAAAAGCTGCGGCATACGAAATAAGAAACAAGTTTTCTTCTGCAGATATATCGCCAACGGCATTAGAAATATCAGCAATAATACCAAATACATTAACCAATGAGGCAACTATTGAATAAGAATTATATTCCTCAATTTTTGTTTGATACAGTTCAATTGCTTGATTTAAAAAATCATTTCCACCAGCATTATAAAAAGTTGTTATCTCTTCTTTCTTTTTTGATGTTTTAGAATACCATTTCTCTATATTATTCTGAGCTTCTAAAACTCGTCCTTTGGCTTCGTCAAAATTTCCGTCTCTAAATTTGTAGAAATAATTAATAAATCCACTTTTCCCATAAGCAAAATCTGTTATTTCTAAATGGTGTTTCTCGATTAAAGCAATAGCTTGTTCGCCAATTAAAATAACTTCTTCTACAATGGTTTGCTTCTTTAACAACAATTCGTTTCTAAAATTATTCAAAAACTTTCTATCCTTAAGTTTTTCTGAAAGTTTTGCTTTGTTTAGTGTATATTTTTCTTTAAAAATCTCTTTGCTAAAATCTTCAATATCTTTTTTAAAATTCCAACGCTTTCCTTCTGACATTTTTTCTCGTGCAAAACTCAAAAGCCATTGTTTTATTTCCTTATTATCCTCTATCGAAACCATGACTTTTTCTATGGCTTTATCAACAATATCGTTTGTATCGAGTTCTAACTCAAAACCAAATTGCAAACCAATTTCTTTTGTAAAAGATTTAATTATATCTTGAAAAAAGCTATCTATAGTTTTTACCGAAAAAAATGAATAATCGTGTAATAATCTATTTTGTATTTGTTTTGCATCATTAATTGTTTGCTCTTTTGTTTTTTTTGTAATTTTAATTATTTCTTCAATATGGTCAGATTTTTCGCCATTTGCAATAATATTTACTTCTTTTAAAATACGAGTTTTCATTTCGTTTGCCGCCTTATTTGTGAAGGTAACAGCTAAAATATTTTTATACGAAAACATATTTAAAAAAATAATTTTTAAATATTCTCTTGTAAGAGTAAAGGTTTTTCCCGAACCTGCAGAAGCTTTGTAAATAGTAAGTTGCGACATTTGTTTCTTTCTTTTATCTATCTGTAAATATACGAAACAAAACTAAGTTTAAGAAATTGATTATAAAAAAAGCCGTTTCATAAGAAACGGCTTTAAATTTTATGCTTGACCTTTAGGTCCAAAATTCAGAGGCATTGTATTGCCTCCTCCATCATTTTTAATTTTTCCGTGTACAGATTCAAATTTGGCAATATTATCCTTTAGTGCTAACATTAACCTATTTGCATGTTCAGGAGTTAAAATAATTCTAGATTTAACTTTAGCTTTAGGTGTTCCGGGAACAATCCTAACAAAATCAACCACAAATTCTGAATTAGAATGAGTTATTACTGCTAAATTTGAATATATTCCTTGAGCTATTTCTTCGTCAAGTTCAATATTAATCTGGTTTTTATCTAAATTTTCGTTTGCCATAATATTTAAATTAATGCATTACTTTCACTTATTTTATCAAACTCTTCTTGCGAACCTACAACAAGATCGTTATATTCTCTACGACCTGTTCCTGCTGGTATTTTATGACCTACAACAACATTCTCTTTCAATCCTTCAAGTAAATCAACTTTACCATTTATAGCTGCTTCGCTAAGAACTTTTGTTGTTTCTTGGAACGATGCGGCAGAAATAAAACTCTTAGTTTGAAGAGCTGCTCTTGTTATTCCTTGTAACACCTGTTTAGATGTGGCAGGAACTGCATCTCTTGCTTCCATTTGTTTCAAATCCTTACGTTTAAGAACAGAATTTTCATCACGTAATTTACGAGAAGAAAGAATTTGACCTTTATGATATATTTCTGAATCACCTGGTTCTTCTATGTATTTCATACCATAGATATTATCATTTCCTTCAAAGAATATCCATTTATCAATAATTTGTTTTTCTAAGAATGTTGTATCTCCTGGATCAACAATCTCTACTTTACGCATCATTTGACGTACAATTACTTCAAAATGTTTATCATTAATTTTTACACCTTGAAGTCGATACACTTCTTGAACTTCGTTAACAATATATTCTTGAACCTTTGTTGGTCCTTTAATTGCAAGAATATCAGCAGGAGTAATAGCTCCATCAGATAATGAAGTACCAGCTCTTACATAATCGTTTTCTTGTACCAAAATTTGTTTTGATAATGAAACTAAATATTTTTTAATTTCTCCGGTTTTTGAAGTAACAATAACCTCTCTATTACCACGTTTAATTTTTCCGAAAGATATTTCTCCGTCAATTTCTGCAACAACAGCAGGATTAGAAGGATTACGAGCTTCGAAAAGCTCTGTAACACGAGGCAAACCACCGGTAATATCACCAGCTTTACTTGTTGCTCTAGGCATTTTAACAAGTATTTGACCTATTTCAATTTTATCTTTATCGCTTACAGAAACGTGAGCTCCCACAGGTAAGTTATAAGATTTAATTTCTTCTTTCTTAGAATTATAAATCTTAATGATAGGTGTTTTTGTTCTATCTTTTGTTTCAATAATTACTTTCTCTTTAAAACCTGTTTGCTCATCAGTTTCTTCTTTGTAAGTAACATTTTCGTCTAAATCTATAAAACCAATTTTACCGGCAGCTTCCGAAATAATTACAGCATTATAAGGATCCCATTCACAAATTAAAGTTCCTTTTTTTACATCTGTGTGATTTTGAATAAATAATTTAGAACCATAAGGTATTGCATGTGTAGATAGTGTTATATCTGTCTTTTTATCAATAATTCTTATCTCAGTCATTCGACCTACTACTACATCAACCTCTTTTCCGTCTTCTTCTTTTGTTTTAATAGTTCTTAGCTCATCTATCTCAACAAAACCATCGTATTTAGAAATAATATTAGACTCTGTACTTACGTTACCAGCAGTACCACCCACGTGGAAAGTACGAAGGGTTAACTGTGTACCTGGCTCTCCAATCGACTGTGCTGCAATTACTCCAACAGCTTCTCCTTTTTGAACCATTTTACCAGAAGCAAGGTTTCTACCATAACATTTAGCACAAATACCTTTTCTAGACTCACAAGTTAAAGGAGAACGAACTTCTACATTTTCTATAGGAGATTCGTCTATTTTCTTCGCTATTGGCTCTGTTAGTTCTTCACCTGATTTAATTAGTAATTCTCCTGTTAACGGATGGTAAATATCATGAACTGTAGTTCTACCTAATATTTTATCGAATAAACTTTCTACAACTTCTTCGTTATTTTTAAGTGCAGTTGCAACCAAACCTCTTAATGTTCCACAGTCTTCTAATGTAATAATTACATCTTGCGAAACATCTACTAATCGTCTAGTTAAATAACCAGCATCAGCAGTTTTAAGGGCTGTATCGGCCAAACCTTTACGAGCACCGTGAGTAGAAATAAAATACTCAAGAACTGATAATCCTTCTTTAAAGTTAGAAAGAATTGGATTTTCAATAATTTGACCACCTGTAGCTCCAGATTTTTGTGGTTTTGCCATCAAACCCCTCATTCCAGATAGCTGGCGAATTTGCTCTTTAGAACCCCTCGCTCCAGAATCAAGCATCATATAAACTGAGTTGAAACCTTGATTATCTGAACTTAATTGGTTCATTAATGTAGTTGTTAACTTAGCATTAATATGTGTCCAAATATCAATAATTTGATTATATCTCTCGTTATTAGTAATAAAACCCATATTATAGTTATTCATTACTTCTTCAACCTGAGCATAACCATCAGCAATCATTGTTTCTTTTTCTGGCGGAATAATAACATCACTTAAGTTAAACGATAGTCCACCTTCAAATGCCATTTTATATCCTAATGCTTTAATATCATCTAAGAAATCAGCAGTTTTTGCATTTCCTGCAATTTTAAGAACTTTACCAATAATATCTCTTAAAGATTTTTTTGTAAGAACTTCGTTGATGTAACCTGCTTCTTCGGGAACAACTTGGTTAAATAATACTCTACCAACAGTTGTTTCTTTCATAGAGGTTGTTTCTACTCCTCCTATTTTTTCAACTATTTTTACAAATATTTTTGCATGTAAATCAACAACTTTTTCGTTGTTTGCAATTATTACCTCTTCAGGAGAATAAAAGCGTAAGTTTTCACCTTTAACACCATCACGTTGTTTTGTAATATAATATAGTCCAAGAACCATATCCTGAGATGGTACAGTAATAGGAGCACCGTTTGCAGGGTTCAAGATATTATGAGAACCAAGCATTAATAATTGTGCTTCTAAAATAGCAGCATTTCCTAATGGAAGATGCACAGCCATTTGGTCACCATCAAAATCGGCGTTAAAAGCCGTACACGCTAGTGGGTGTAATTGAATTGCTTTTCCTTCAATCATTTTTGGTTGAAATGCTTGAATACCTAAACGGTGAAGTGTAGGAGCACGGTTAAGCAATATAGGGTGTCCTTTAAGTATATTTTCTAAAATTTCCCAAACTACTGGGTCTTTCTTGTCAACTATTTTCTTTGCAGATTTAACAGTTTTAACAATTCCTCTTTCTATTAATTTTCTAATAATAAAAGGTTTGTATAATTCTGATGCCATTCCTTTTGGAATACCACATTCGTGCATTTTTAATTCTGGTCCAACAACAATTACCGAACGAGCTGAATAATCAACACGTTTACCAAGTAAGTTTTGACGGAAACGACCTGATTTACCTTTTAAACTATCGCTTAAAGATTTTAATGGTCTGTTAGCATCAGTTTTAACTGCATTTGCTTTTCTTGAATTATCGAATAATGAATCAACCGATTCTTGAAGCATACGTTTTTCGTTACGTAAAATAACTTCTGGAGCTTTAATATCAAGTAATCTTTTTAAACGATTATTTCTGATAATAACTCTTCTGTATAAGTCATTTAAATCTGATGTTGCAAATCTACCCCCATCAAGTGGAACTAAAGGTCGTAATTCTGGTGGAATAACAGGAACTACTCTCATTATCATCCACTCTGGTTTATTTCTTCCTTTAGATGCTCTAAATGCCTCAACAACTTGAAGTCTTTTTAATGCTTCATTTTTACGTTGCTGCGATGTTTCATTATTTGCTTTATCACGTAAAGAATAAGAAAGTTCATCTAAATCAACTTTCATTAATAACATATGAAGTGCTTCTGCACCCATTTTAGCGATAAATTTCTCAGGGTCTTCATCATCAAGATATTGATTTTCTTTTGGAAGAGCTTCTAAAATATCAAGATATTCTTCTTCTGAAAGGAAATCTAATTTTTGAACTGGTTCTCCTTCTTCATTTAAAGCAGGTCCTGGCTGAATAACAACATATTTTTCATAGTATGTTATCATATCAAGTTTCTTTGTAGGTAAACCTAAAAGATAACCAATTTTATTAGGTAATGATTTAAAATACCAAATGTGAGCTACAGGAACAACTAAAGAAATATGACCCATTCTTTCGCGTCTTACTTTCTTTTCTGTTACTTCAACACCACAACGGTCGCAAACAATACCTTTATATCTAATTCTTTTGTATTTTCCACAATGGCACTCATAATCCTTTACAGGTCCAAAAATTCTTTCGCAGAAAAGACCATCTTTTTCAGGTTTATAAGTTCTGTAATTAATTGTCTCCGGTTTAAGCACCTCTCCACTAGAATGTTCTAAAATTTCTTCGGGTGATGATAAACCGATAGAGATTTTTGTAAAATTTCCCTTTACTTTTTTATCTCTGTAAGCCATATTAGTATATTTTTAATATTATAAAAATTCAAAATTAATTCACAAATTTAGAAATGGATTATTCCATTTCTAAACTTAATCCTAAACCACGTAATTCGTGAACTAACACATTTAATGATTCTGGTATCCCTGCTTGTGGCATTGGTTCACCTTTTACAATAGCTTCGTAAGCTTTAGCTCTACCAATAACATCATCAGATTTTATTGTTAGAATTTCTTGTAAAATGTTAGATGCTCCAAATGCTTCAAGAGCCCAAACTTCCATCTCACCAAAACGCTGACCACCAAATTGTGCTTTACCACCAAGAGGTTGTTGTGTTATAAGTGAATATGGTCCTATAGATCTTGCGTGCATTTTGTCATCAACTAAGTGACCAAGTTTTAGCATATAAATTACACCAACAGTTGCAGGTTGATCGAATTTGTCTCCTGTTCCACCATCAAACAAGTATGTTTTTCCATAATCTGGAACACCTGCTTGTCTTGTATAATCAATAATTTGATCTAGTGAAGCTCCATCAAAAATAGGAGTAGAAAATTTAAGTCCAAGTTTTAAACCTGCCCAACCTAATACTGTTTCGTATATCTGACCAAGATTCATTCTCGATGGTACACCAAGTGGATTAAGAACTATATCTACTGTTGTTCCATCTTCCATAAATGGCATATCTTCTTCTCTCACAATTCTAGCAACAATACCTTTGTTACCGTGACGTCCAGCCATCTTATCACCAACTTTAATTACTCTTTTCTGAGCAATATAAACTTTCGCTAATTTGATAATTCCTGTTGGTAATTCGTCACCAATAGTTACATTAAATACTTCACGTCTTGATTGTGCAGCAATTTGTTTATTTTTAATGTTATAATTATCAATAAGTTTTTTGATAAGTTCATTCTTAGCTTTATCGGTAGTCCATTTTGTAGTTGTTACATTAAGAAAATCTATTTCTACTAATAATTTTTGAGTAAATTTAGTTCCTTTAGGTATTACAAAACTTCCATAACTATCTTTAATTCCTTGAGATGTTTTTCCATTAACAAGTACAAATAATTTATCAATCAATGTTGACCTTAATTCTTCTTGCTCTTGTTGTTCCTTTTCCTCAATTCTTGCTATAATTGGCTTTTCAGCAGCTTTTAATTTTCTTTCTTTTACAGAACGTGCGAATAATTTTTTATCGATAACAACACCCGACATTGATGGAGAAGCTTTTAATGAAGCATCTTTAACATCACCGGCTTTGTCACCGAAAATGGCACGTAAAAGTTTTTCTTCTGGTGATGGGTCTGATTCTCCTTTTGGAGTAATTTTACCAATTAATATATCACCTGGTTGAACTTTTGCACCAACTCTAATTACACCATTTTCATCAAGATTTTTAGTAGCTTCTTCGCTTACATTTGGAATATCAGAGGTTAATTCTTCCATTCCTCGTTTAGTTTCTCTAACTTCTAAATTATGTTCAGAAATGTGTACAGATGTAAATACATCTCTACGTACAACATTTTCGTTTATTACGATAGCATCTTCAAAGTTATAACCTTTCCAAGGCATAAAAGCCACTTTTAGGTTTTTACCTAATGCTAATTCACCATTCTGTGTAGCATAACCTTCTGTTAGAACCTGTCCTTTTACAACTTTATCACCTTTTTTAACCATTGGTGTTAAGTTCACACAAGTTCCTTGGTTAGTTTTCTTAAACTTAGTTAGATTATATGTTACAACATCAGTTTCAAAACTAACAAATCTTTCATCATCAGTTAATATATATCTGATAGAGATTTTATTTGCATCAACGTATTCAACAACACCTTCGCCTTCGGCCATAACTAAATTTCTAGAGTCATGAGCTACTTGTTTTTCAATTCCTGTTCCAACAATTGGAGAATCTGTTTTAAGTAGTGGCACTGCCTGACGCATCATATTAGATCCCATTAAAGCACGGTTTGCATCATCATGCTCTAAGAAAGGAATTAATGATGCAGCTATTGATGCAATTTGATTTGGAGCAACGTCCATTAAATTAACATCATCTGGAGTTGAAATTGGAAAATCACCTTCAAATCTAGATTTAATTCTAGAACCTGTAAAGTTTCCTTCTTGGTCAATTACAGCATTTGCTTGTGCAATAATTTTCTCATCTTCTTCTTCAGCACTTAAATAAACTAAGTCTGTATTATCTAAATTAACTTTACCAGAATTAACTTTTCTATAAGGAGTTTCGATAAAGCCAAGATTATTAACTTTTGCAAAAACACAAAGCGAAGAAATCAAACCAATATTTGGTCCTTCTGGTGTTTCAATAGGACAAAGTCTTCCGTAGTGAGTGTAGTGAACATCACGAACCTCAAAACCAGCTCTTTCTCTAGATAAACCACCTGGTCCAAGAGCAGACATACGACGTTTGTGTGTCATTTCCGCTAATGGATTTGTTTGATCCATAAATTGTGAAAGGGCATTTGTTCCAAAAAACGAGTTAATTACTGATGATAATGTTTTAGCATTAATCAAATCAATTGGAGTAAAAACTTCGTTATCTCTAACATTCATTCTTTCTCTAATTGTTCTAGCCATACGAGCTAAACCAACACCAAACTGATTAAATAATTGCTCACCAACAGTTCTAACACGTCTATTGCTTAAGTGGTCGATATCATCAACATCAGTTTTAGAGTTTATTAACTCAATTAGGTGTTTAATGATAGCAATAATATCTTCGTTTGTAAGAACTTTAATATCTACGTCTGTATTTAAACCTAGTTTTCTGTTCATTCTAAATCGTCCAACATCACCTAAATCGTATCTTTTTTCAGAGAAAAATAAATTATCTATAATTTCTCTTGCTGTATCTTCATCAGGTGGTTCAGAATTTCTAAGCTGTCTGTAAATATAAAGTACAGCTTCTTTTTCCGAGTTACATGGATCTTTCTGAAGTGTATTATAAATTATTGCAAAATCAGATTGATTTTTATCTTCTTTATGTAAAAGAATAGTTTTTGCACCTGATTCATATATTAAATCAAGATGTTCTTTTTCTATAATTGTTTCACGATCGATAATAACTTCGTTTCTTTCGATTGATACAACTTCTCCGGTATCTTCGTCAACGAAATCTTCTAACCACGACTTAAGAACACGAGCAGCAAGTCTTCTTCCTACAAGTTTTTTAAGTCCTGTTTTAGTAACTTTCACTTCATCAGCTAAGTTAAATATTTCAAGAATTTCTTTATCGCTTTCGTAACCTATAGCTCTAAGAAGAGTAGTTACAGGTAATTTTTTCTTACGATCGATGTAAGCATACATAACATTATTAATGTCAGTAGTAAATTCAATCCAAGAACCTTTGAAAGGTATAATTCTTGCTGAATATAATTTAGTTCCGTTTGCATGCAAACTTTGACCAAAAAATACTCCGGGTGAACGGTGTAATTGTGATACAATAACACGTTCTGCACCATTAATAACAAATGTTCCCCTAGGGGTCATATATGGAATAGTTCCAAGATAAACATCTTGAACAACTGTTTCAAAATCTTCGTGCTCTGGGTCTGTACAATAAAGCTTAAGTTTGGCTTTAAGTGGTACACTGTATGTAACACCACGTTCTAAACACTCATCAATAGAGTATCGGGGTGGGTCGATAAAAAAATCGATAAATTCCAGAACAAAATTGTTTCTGGTATCAGTTACAGGGAAATTTTCTTCAAAAATTTGATTTAATCCTTCATCGCCTCTTCGTTCTTTAGAAGAACCTAGACTAAAAAATTCGTTAAATGATTTTAGTTGTATATCTAAAAAATCAGGATAGTTTAATTGATTTTGTAGAGTGGCAAAATTTACTCTTTCACTTTTATAAGTCGACATATATTTTGAATTTAAAGGACTTTTTAATAAATAACAACAAAAGGTTTAGAGCCAAATTAGGCTCTAAACCAATAAAACTTTAATAGTTTAGGAATACTTATTTAAGTTCAATGTCAGCTCCTACTTCTTCGAGTTTTGCTTTCATTGTTTCTGCTTCGTCTTTTGCTACTCCTTCTTTAATATTTGTTGGAGCTGCATCAACTAATGCTTTTGCTTCTTTAAGACCTAAACCAGTTAATTCTTTAACTGCTTTTACAACTTGCAATTTAGAACCGCCAGCTGAATTTAATACTACATTAAATTCTGTTTGCTCTGCTGCTGCTCCTTCTGCACCACCGGCTGCAGGTCCTGCTACTGCTACTGCAGCTGCTGCAGGCTCAATTCCATGCTCTTCTTTAAGAACATCAGCTAGTTCGTTAACTTCTTTTACAGATAGATTTACTAAATCTTCAGCAAGTTTCTTTAAATCTGCCATTTTTTTTAAATTTTAAATAGTTTCTAATTACGTTCAGATAAAGTTTTCATTATACCAGATAATAAATTATTTCCGGAATTTAATGAAGACATAACATTTTTCATTGGTGATTGTAATAATAGGATAACGTCACCAATAAGTTCCTCTTTAGACTTAATTGTAGATAATGTTTCAACTTGATCATCGCCAATATAAATTGACTCTTCAACAAATGCACCTTTAAGCAATGGCTTTTCGTTCTTTTTACGAAATTCCTCTATTACTTTTGCTGGAGCATTTCCAACCTCAGAAAACATTATCGCCGAATTGCCTACAAGAGTTTCATACAGCTCCTCATAATTGTTATCAGCCTTATCCATGGCCAATTTTAGAAGCGTGTTTTTAACTACAAGTAATTTTATATTCTTTGCGTAGCACAATCTTCTAAGATTACTAGAATCTTCTGCATTTAATCCTGAAATATCAGTTAAATACAAATGTGTTGAAGAATTGATTTGCTCCACTAAAGAATCGACTACTTGAGTTTTTTCCTCTTTTCTCATAATAATTTAATAAATTAAATTTCGAATGATTTCGGATCAACTTTGATACCAGGGCCCATTGTACTAGAGATATAAACACTCTTTACGTATGTTCCCTTCGCAGATGTTGGCTTTAATTTAATAATATTTCTGTATAATTCATCAGCGTTATCTTTGATTTTTTCTTTATCGAAAGATACTTTACCAATGGAAGCATGTATTATACCATATTTATCAACTTTAAAGTCAATTTTACCTGCTTTTACTTCAGAAACTGCTTTTCCAACTTCCATAGTAACAGTACCACTTTTGGGGTTAGGCATAAGTCCTCTTGGTCCTAAAACTCTACCAAGTTTACCTACTTTTGCCATAACCGAAGGCATGGTAATAATTACATCAATGTCAGTCCAACCGTTCTGAATTTTTTCTATATAATCATCGAGACCAACATAATCGGCCCCATTATCTTTTGCTTCTTGTTCTTTATCAGGTGTACAAAGAACTAATACTTTAGTTTCTTTACCTGTTCCGTGAGGAAGAGTAACAATTCCTCTAACCATTTGGTTAGCTTTTTTTGGATCTACTCCTAAACGAATTGCAAAATCTACAGATGCATCAAATTTTGCAGTTCCTGTATCTTTTACAAGTTGAGATGCCTCAACTATATCGTATTCAAGACCATTTTCAACCTTATCAACAAAGGTTTTTTGTTTTTTAGTCAACTTTGCCATTTCTCTTCTCTTTTATTAGTTTGAAGGGAATTCACCCTTAACTACAATACCCATACTTCTTGCTGTTCCAGCTACCATTTTCATTGCCGATTCAATACTAAATGCATTTAAATCAGGCATTTTATCTTCTGCTATCGCTTTTACTTGATCCCATGTTACTGTACCAACTTTTATACGATTAGATTCTGCTGAACCTGATTTTAATTTTGCTGCATCTAATAACTGAACTGCTGCAGGTGGTGTTTTAACAATAAAACTAAATGATTTATCGCTATAAACTGTTATTACCACAGGTAAAACTTTCCCTGCTTGATCTTGAGATTTTGCGTTAAATTGTTTGCAAAATTCCATTATGTTAACACCTTTTGCACCTAGTGCCGGTCCTACTGGTGGAGACGGATTAGCTGCTCCCCCTTTAATTTGCAATTTAATAAATCCTTCTACTTGTTTAGCCATGATTAACTAATTCCCTCAATTAAATTATTCTTTTTCTACTTGCATAAAGCTAAGTTCTACAGGTGTTCTTCTACCAAATATTTTAACTATAACTTTAAGCTTCTTTTTCTCTAAATTTATTTCTTCTATTGTGCCGTTGAAACCATTAAAAGGTCCATCAATAACCTTAATTGTTTCTCCAACATAGAATGTCATTCCAAACTCTTCTTCGCTTTCTTCTAGTTCATCTACTTGACCTAAAATACGATTGATTTCGCTTTGACGAAGTGGTACAGGACGACCTCCTTTTTCTGCTCCTAAAAATCCAATTATTCCATTTATTCCTTTAATAACGTGCTCTACTTCTCCTTCTAGAGAAGCTTCAATAATGATATAACCCGGAAAAAAATTTCTTTCTTTACTAATTTTTTTTCCGTTTCTTATTTGAAATACCTTTTCTGTTGGTATTATAACTTGAGAAACATAATCAGTAAGGTTAAGAGAAGCTATTTCACCTTCAATAAGGTCTTTAACTTTCTTTTCTTTTCCGCTAATTGCACGAACTACATACCATTTTTTATCACTACTGGCCATTTTATTTTATTTTTTTATAATTGCGCATAAATGAATTCCATTATATTTTTGAATGATCCATCCATTAATGCAATTACTAATGCAATTATTAGCGAAGACACCATTACTATGATAGAACTTGTTTGTAGTTCTTTCCATGTTGGCCAAGTTACTTTCTCTACCAACTCTCTGTATGCATCTTCTAAATATAAGAATAATTTCATATTTTCAATTCTTTACGCACGGGCGGAGAGGCTCGAACTCCCGACCTACGGTTTTGGAGACCGTTGTTCTACCAACTGAACTACACCCGTAAATATGGCAAGAAAAATCTTGCCATATTTATTTGGTTTTAAATTATTTATTCAACAATATCAATTACTTGACCAGCACCAACTGTACGACCACCTTCACGAATAGCGAATGTAAGTCCTTTGTCAATAGCAACCGGAGTAATTAATTCTACTGTGATTGTTACGTTATCACCAGGCATTACCATTTCAATTCCTTCTGGTAGTTGAATCTCACCAGTTACGTCTAATGTACGTAAATAGAATTGTGGACGGTAATTATTATGGAAAGGAGTGTGACGACCACCTTCTTCTTTTTTCAACACATAAACTTCTGCTTTGAATTTAGTATGAGGTGTGATTGTACCTGGTTGAGCAAGTACCATTCCTCTTTTGATCTCATTCTTATCAACACCACGAAGTAATAAACCTACGTTATCACCTGCTTCACCTCTATCAAGAATCTTACGGAACATTTCTACTCCAGTACATACAGTTTTTTTACCTTCTGCACCTAAACCTATCATGTGTATTTCGTCTCCAGTATTAACAACACCAGTTTCAATTCTACCAGTAGCAACTGTACCACGACCAGTAATTGAGAATACGTCCTCAACAGGCATTAAGAATGGTTTTTCAACATCACGAGGAGGAAGTTCAATCCATGAATCAACAGCATCCATTAATTCCATAATTTTACCTACCCATTTTGGATCGTTGTTTAATCCACCTAATGCAGAACCTAAAATTACTGGAGTATTATCACCATCAAAATCATAGAAATCTAAAAGTTCACGAACTTCCATTTCTACTAATTCTAACATCTCTTCGTCATCAACCATATCTACTTTGTTCAAGAAAACTACCAAACGAGGTACGTTTACTTGTTTTGCAAGTAAGATATGTTCACGAGTCTGAGGCATTGGACCATCAGTTGCAGCAACAACGATAATAGCACCGTCCATTTGAGCAGCACCAGTTACCATGTTTTTAACGTAATCTGCGTGACCTGGACAGTCAACATGAGCATAATGACGATTTTCTGTAGCATACTCAACGTGAGCTGTATTAATAGTTATACCTCTTTCTTTTTCTTCAGGAGCATTATCGATAGAATCGAATGATGCTAATTCACATAATCCCTTTTCTGCTAATACTGTTGTAATAGCAGTTGTCAATGTAGTCTTACCATGATCAACGTGTCCAATTGTTCCAATATTAACGTGTGGTTTCGACCTGTCAAATTTTTCTTTTGCCATAGCTAAGCTGTTTAAAATTCAATTATTATTTTATAATTATTCACAATTTTTATTTAGAGCCAATGATGGGAATTGAACCCATGACCTCTTCCTTACCAAGGAAACGCTCTACCCCTGAGCTACATCG
>CAZRWZ010000020.1:0-18465 GCA_964603745.1 uncultured Bacteroidaceae bacterium
GCGGAACAAGTGTAGCAGGAGGAAAAATGAAAGAAATAGGTACAACACATTGGAACAGTCCAAACACAGGAGCTGATAATAGCAGTGGATTTTCCGCTCTTCCGAGTGGCCTCCGCCACTACGATGGCGATTTCAATAATTTAGGTAACAAAGGCTACTGGTGGTCTGCTACCGAGGACAATAGTAACTACGCCTACTACCGCTACCTGAATTACTATAACGCAGAAGTTAACCGCTACAACGACAATAAGTCGAACGGCTTCTCTGTCCGTTGTGTTAGGGATTAGATTATTTGTTTATTTACAAAGGGTTTTTTTGCCCTTTGTATTATTTGTTTATTTCCGCGTAGCGGTCGATTTTTATAAAATACAAGGGTGTGGCTTTTTGTTCACATCCTTGTTTAGTGTTTCTTAGCAGACCCTAACTAAACCAACAAAACATACCCTTTTAGTATGTTTGTGATAGTCAATAAATATTATTTTTTAAATAATATTTCAGATTTAATCGATATTCATTTCATTAAACTTAAATATTTTTTACTTTTGATAATATTTCAAAACTCATAAATGATAGAATTTAAAGACCATAATGTTCAGATTTATATTGTTGATGATGATAATTTATTACTAAGAATACTACGTCATAAATTTGAAACATCAACAAAATATAAATTATTTACTTTCGAAAGTGGAGAAGATTTTCTAGATCATTTTATTAAAAATCCTCCTAGCAAGAAAAAATTATGTATTCTTTTGTTAGATTATCAACTTAAAAACAAGGCTAATAAAGAGGCAAGAAATGGTATGGAGATTTTAAAATATACCAAAGAAATTAATCCTAATGTTCATGTAATAATGCATTCGGGAGTTTCTGATATTAATTTAGCAGAAAAATCTATTGAGTTGGGTGCTAGAACTTTTATAAAGAAAAACGAAAATTCTTTTTTGCGTTTCAACAATCAAATAAAAGCAATAATTAGCGATCATATAATTGAAAAAAAGAAACGTAACAGCCAAGTTACTCAGTATATTTTTGGGGGTATATTGGTTTTGGTAGCAATGCTTGTTGCAGCACATTTTTTAACAGATTAAAAAAAGCTTAAGCTAAAAAAGTTTATCAAAACAAAAAGTTTAACGTAACATACAAACTATTTCTTCCATCATTAACTGTATTAGATAATCCATAAGTAACATTAACAATAAAGTTGTGATTTAAAGCAAAAGCCAAACCCGCACCATAAGATAAATGTAGATTGTCTTTTCCTGTACCAAATTCATTTAATCTGTCATCAGGAACATTAGAAATATCAATATCATGGTTTTTTGTAAGCATTCCTGCATCAAGATATGGAAAAAATGCAATGTAAAGGTTTTGTTTTGCAATAACAGTTTCTATAAATTTCCAACGTACTTCTATGTTTGCGAAAAGAAAATCGTCGCCTACAATTCTGTTACGATAAATACCTCTAAGTGTTTTAGAACCACCTAATCCATCTCTCACTCTAAATGTGCTTTGAGTAAATGGTAATGAATAAAATGGAATCTCACCAGATATTTTTGGCTGATAACTTAATCGATATACAAAATTCATTTTCTTTTTTATTAGCGTAATATACTGGCGATGAGTTAAAACCAATTTAGTATAATGGTGTTCATTTCCTAAAAACGAAGGCACTGTTACAAGCATAACTTCTTCCCAAATACCTTTCATAGGATTTGCTTCATTATCTCTAGTATCATAAATTACACCTAGTTTAATTTGGTTTTCTACACCACCATCTTTTTCATTTTCGGGTATTACACCCCATTTAATATAATCATCGTATAGAGTGTTTACATGAGGCAATGTATCTTCAGTTTTTCCTTTGTTTAGATTATCCACATCAATGGTTTCGGCATAATTTCTAACATGCGAATAACCTGCCATCCAACGTAGTTTCTCTGTCATTAAATTTCCTTGAAAGTCGAATCTTGCAAGTAAATATTTTCTATCATGGCGATAATACAAACGAGATTTATACTCTTGGTTTGTTTCGTCGGTATATTGTTTAACAAGCATTGCATTACTTCCGTTGAAACCATAAAAATCTAATGTTTTTTCTGTTAAATAAGATAATTCAACGGTTGTTCTAATTCCCGGCAATAATTTTTTAGAATCAAAAATTATTTGATTTTTCCCTGAACCTTTTGTTGTTCTAGACCATTCAAAATATAAGGAGTGGTCGTAATTTGGATAATTACTTCCATCTCCAAAATGAAATACATTGAATATAATACCATAAAGAAATCCTAAATCAGAATCGTAAGATAATGCAGGAACAGCTCCAAAAGAAAAACCTTTTTTAATATTCTCTTTTTGTGTTATAGTGTCTTGTTCAGATTTATTTTGCACAAGTGTATCTTGTTTATTTTGAGCCAATATACTTGTGGAAAAAATAAGAAGAAATAAAACAAGAAAGTTTATTTTTTTCATAAATTTATAATGTAATTATCTATTATCAATAATATCAAAATCAGGATATTTTGCTTTGTTAAAAACAAACATGGCATCAGGCATTGATGTATTTGTAGTATATTTTTTTATTTTTATTGTATAGATATTACCGTCATTACCAAATCGTTGCATAGAGTAAACTGTGTGTTTAACTTTGTCTATTTTTAATCTTATACGAGAAAATTCGCTATCAGGATTTTCGGGAATTAGGTCTATAACATAAAGTGCTCTAGTATCTTCAAAAATTTCTTTTAAGAAAAAATATTTAAATCCTTTTTCGTACATTGTAAAAACTTGTGCAGGATTTAGTGTTTTGTCATCGCTTGGGTCAACATCAGAGATGTTTACTTCTTCGTCATCGTCTAAAACAGTCCAAATAGTTTTTCCATTGCAAAATGTAGTAGTTCCCATCAATTTTAATTGATATTTACTTCCTTTTATTTGTATTGAGCCAACCGCTTTTTCTTTAATATTTTGCTGTTGATTGTTTAACTCAAAAGTAAATTGGGCATCAATTGTAGTAAAAGCTTTTGTTGTAGCCGAAACTTTATCTAATATTTTTTTTGCTTTTGCTTTGTTTTCTGCTGTTTGGGCATTTATATTTAAACCTAAAAACACAGCTAACAATAATAATAAATTTCTCATATCTAATGATTTATATTTCTAATTTTATAATAATTCTTATAAGCCATTCAAAAACTGTTCCAAAGAATATTCGTCGGGATATAGCACTTGTCTTGGTTTGCTTCCTTGGTATGGACCAACTACGCCAAGAGCTTCTAATTGATCCATTATTCTTCCTGCACGGTTATAACCGATAGAGAATTTTCTTTGAATACTAGAAGTAGAACCTTGTTGCGATGATACAATTAATCTTGCAGCTTCTTCAAACAAAGTATCACGGTCTTTTGTGTCAACTTCGCCAATTCCTCCTTCGTTTTCTTCGGCAACTTCGGGCAGTTCAAATGCCATAGGATAGCCTTGTTGTCCGGCTATAAATTTTGTGATTTTATCTACCTCGGGAGTATCAACAAATGCACACTGTACACGCACTAGGTCGTTTCCTTCGGTTATTAGCAAATCTCCACGTCCGATAAGGTTATTTGCTCCGGGGCTGTCTAAAATTGTTCTAGAGTCAATCATAGAAGAAACTTTAAATGCCATTCGTGCAGGGAAATTTGCTTTTATAACACCTGTAATAATATTTGTTGATGGTCGTTGTGTTGCAACAATCATATGTATTCCGATAGCACGAGCTTTTTGGGCGATACGTGCAATAGGGGTTTCAATTTCTTTACCGGCAGTCATAATTAAATCGGCAAATTCATCAATAATTAATACAATATATGGTAAAAATTTGTGTCCTTTATTAGGGTTTAATTGGCGTTTAATAAATTTAGCATTATATTCTTTAATGTTACGTGCATCAACAGCTTTAAGCAGTTTATAGCGTTCGTCCATTTCAATTGCCAAAGAATTTAATGTATAAATAACTTTTTTTACATCAGTAATTATTGGTTCTTCTTCATCGGGTAGTTTTGCTAAATAATGTTTTTCAATTTTAGAATAAATCGAAAGTTCAACCATTTTCGGGTCAATTAATACAAATTTTAATTGCGATGGGTGTTTTTTGTAAAGCAAAGATGTAAGAATTGCATTTATACCTACAGATTTTCCTTGTCCGGTAGCACCTGCAACGAGCATATGTGGCGATTTTGCTAAATCAAAAACAAATGTTTCGTTAGAAATTGTTTTACCTAACACAACGGGTAAATCGTATTTTGTTTCTTGAAATTTTTTAGATAGAACTACTTTTTTCATCGAAACAATTTCGGGATTTGTGTTTGGCACTTCAATTCCAACAGTGCCTCTACCTGGCATAGGTGCAATTATACGAATTCCGAGAGCAGCCAAGCTTAGTGCAATATCATCTTCAAGATTTTTAATTTTTGATATTCTAACACCTGGTGCTGGTACAATTTCATAGAGTGTAACTGTAGGCCCTATTGTGGCTTTAATTTTAACTATTTCAATTTTGTAGTTTTTTAATGTTTCAACAATTTTATCTTTGTTGGCATTAAGTTCTTCGGGTGTTACCTCTGTGTTTCCTGCATCGTGGTCTTCTAAAAATTCAATTAAAGGCATTTTGTAATTCGACAAATCGAGTGTAGGGTCGTAATCGCCAACTTCTTCGTTACTAAAATCGCCTTCGTCTTGTGCGTCATCTTCGGTTCTTTCTACAACAAAATCTTCGCTTAGTTCTTCTGTTGTAGTGTCAGGAGTTTCGATAACTTCATCTTCTGTTGCTTTGTTTACTTCAAAATCTTCATCAATATTTGTGTCTTCTTTTGTGTTGGCAAGTGTTTCTTCGGTGTTTAGTTCCAATTCAATATTGTTTGATTCTGTAGTTTTTGTATCGTCTTGTAAATCAACAATATTAGCTATTTCTTCTTTTGTTTCGTCAATTAAATCTTCTTTGTTTTCTTCGGTATTAATTTCTTGATTTCCTAAGCCAATAATATTTTTAATTTTTGATATTAGAACTGGGAAATTAAATAATACCATACCAATAAAAACAATTGCCAAAATAAAAATTGTTCCTGTTTTTCCGGCAAAAGAATTTAACCATTTGCTTATAAAATACCCGTGAGCACCACCTAAAAGAAAATTGCTATTACCCATTAAAATATCAATTGAACCAAAAAGAATTGATAGCCAAAGAATAGCTATAACGCTATATCTTAAAGTTTTATTTAAAGGTAATATTTTGTAGCCAATCATTTTTGCGGCTATCACTAAGAGTAAAAAAATAAATCCAAAAGATGGTATTCCAAACCATTGATATATAAATTTATTTGCAAGTGCAGCACCTAGTTTTCCTCCAAAATTATCAACAATAATATCACTACTCGAAAAAATACTTATCCATTCAATATTATCTGCTTTCCAAGTAAATAGGAAAGAAACAAATGCAAGTAATAAGTAAATTGTTAAAAAAACAAGAAAAAGCCCCGTAAAAAATACAGTTCTTTCATCTTTAACAAAAGAAGTTACTTTAGAAAAGTATTCTCCTGTTTTGTCTTTTGTTTCGTCTTCTTTTTTCTTTTTTGCCATTAATTATAAAATGCTTTTAACCTCGCAAGATACTTATTTTTATTTGTTTTTTATAATTGTTTGTTTTTGTATTGGCGAATAAATAAAAATTGTATCGTTAGAGTTGTTAGGGTTTATTGTATAAAGCAACCAATCTACAAAACCGGGTGCCGATTTATATTCTAAATCTATTTTACCAAAAATATTTTCTACTCGTTTTGTTCGTGCTTTTAAATTATCGTTGCCATAAAATAAAAAATATTTAAAATTGGGTTTCACAGAATCGGGCATATTTTCGTAAGTATTATAATTATTCTCATTATCTATATGATAGATATGTCGCCATTTGCCACTATAAAATTGTGGTAAAAGTTTAGACCCGTCTTTATTTGTTCCTTCGTAAAGAATATCGCCTTTTGCCTGTTTTTTATATAAATAATACATTGCCTCTACTCTTGCTTTTTTAGAGTAAGTTGTTGTTGCAAAGGATAATAGTATAAAATTTATTATCAAGAAAAATATAAAACTATATTTGTAAATAGATTTATATACTTTATTATTTTTTCTGTTTTCGATAAAATTATTTATTCCAATTACACCAAGAAGCAGATATAACGGAAGTACAGAAAAAATAAAACGCTCTTGTTTGTTTGGAAAATAAGAATGAAATATTAAAAAAATAAGTGTTGGCACAAAAACTAATAGATATTTCTTTTTTGTATTAAAAAAGCCAAGAAAAAGCATAATACTATACGGAGGCACAAAAACTCCTAATAATAATAAAATATAAAAATACCAAGGTTTAGAAAGATAATCATTTTTATTAGCTATATTATATCTAACATATTCTGTTAATTCGGCAAAAGGTTTATGCCAGATAAACATGTCTATTCCTCCTTGAAAAATTGAGATTGAAATAATAACAGAAATGCCATATACAATTGCTTGTTTAAACTGTTTTTGATATAATAGCACTAAACCCATTCCTCCTAAAAACAATCCTGTTTGGTATCTTATAGAAAATGCTAATCCACCAATCAACCCAGAAATAAGATATTGTTTTAGACTTGGTTTATCAGTTTTTATAATTATCCAAATACTTGCCAAAAGCGGTGGAATTGCAACCATTTCTACAAGATTTCTTACGCTAAAAAACGGCATCATCCATAAAAAAGATATTATTAAACCAACTATATCTGCATTTTTTTTATTAGAAAGTTTTGTTGTTATTTTATACGATAATGAAATAACTAAAAGAGAATATACTGCGTGAAAAAACCTTATTAACAGCATTTTAATATTAGGGTCGATAATTCCAATAAATTTAAAAAACAAAAAGATAAGATAATGTATGCCTATATAAAAAAAGCTATGCCCTTGTGGGATAGGGTTGCTGCCTTGATTCCAAGGTAACCAATAATTGTAGTCGTATCCGTCAACCCAAGATTGAGACGATTCTATTATTAGAAAATGGTCGTCGTGCATTCCGTAGCCTTTCGAGAAAAATACTGAAATTAACCTAAGCACAAAAGCAATAACAAGTATCACTCTTAAACTATTTTTTTCCCATTCTTTTTGGATATACCTTATCATATCACATTAATAATCAATATATTCTTGAAATAATATTTGCAAGTAAGCTTGCCCTTCTGTTAATCTTTTTTGTAAAAGTAAACTATCTGTATAAGTTTTATTAAAAAATTGTTTGCTAAATTTATCATAAGATAAATAACCATCGTTTCTAATCCACCCAAAACCTTGATTTAGTTCAAAATAAGCAAATTCCGGAGTATAAGGATTGAATAAATCTTTACTCCACTTAAACTCGTTGGAGTTAAAGCCAAGTTGATTTAGCAGTGTTTTTGTTAAATCTGTTTGTGAGCAAACTTTGTTGTAAGTTGTTCCTTTGTATTCTTGCTTTAATGCACCACCCAAAAACATCATTGGAATATGGCGATATTCTTTTTGGCTTATTTCCCAGTGTCGATATGTGTTGTGCGAATGGTCGGCAACCAAAATAAACAGAGTGTTTTTATACCAATTTTGTTTTTTTGCTTTTTCAAAAAACAGGGCTAAAGCTTCGTCGGTGTAATGTGCCGAGTTTAAAAATTCATTTTCGCTATCGTGAAAATTTATTGTTGTATCAACTTGCATATCGTACGGCGAATGAGAGCTTAACGTGAAAATATTTGCAAAAAATGCTTGTTTTTGTTTGTTTATTTCATCAACAAAGTTTAGTAGCATTGCTTTGTCGTGATAGCCCAATTTACCGTGGTCGAAATTAGAATTATCGTAATCTTTTTCTTCTTTAATAATATCAAAATTATTGTGATATAAATATGCTTTTATATTTCCGTAACGAAGATTTCCTCCATAAAAAAATGAAGTATAATATCCGTTTTCGTTAAATTTTTCAGTAAGTGTAGGAGTATTTCTAAATTTTTCGGGTTTTGTTGTTAAAGTTGTAATTGGCAATGCCGGAAAACCTCCCCAAATTGAAGCAATACCTTGTTGCGAACGGTTTCCCGATGAATAGGTGTGTGTAAATAATAAACCCTCTTTTTCTAGCTTTCTGAAATTTGGTGTAATTCCTTTTATTCCGCCAAGCGATTCTACTAAATCGGCACTCCAACTTTCTAACAAAATTATTACAATATTTGGTTTTATACTGTCTCTAATTATAGAAACTGTTGTGTCTTTTTCTATCTTATGAAGGTCTAAAACAATATTTTCTGCCTCTTGTTTGGGTAATTCTTCAAAAATATTTACATCGTTAATTTGTTGCGAATGAACAAAATCAAAAATTAAATTCCAAACCGAATTTACCGAAATATCGTTTACAATTGCATGTTTTGAAAAATAAGATTGGCTTTGCGAAATAGGTATTTCGCTAAGACCTCCACGTATGCCAACAAAAATAAATGCAGGAATAATTGATATAAATGCGATTTTGTAAAACAATTTTGTTTTTAATTCTTTTATTGATTTATAAAACAGTTTGTTAAAAATGTATAAGCCAATAAAAATTAATATAATTAAAACAATAAATAGTATTATAGTATTCGATGTTTTGTTAGAAAAAATTACCTCGCTGGGGTCTTTTAGATACTCTAATGCTTTTGTATTTAGTTTAGTTTTCCATTCAGAATATATTCCAATTTCGCCAATATAAACGAATGATACTAAGAAAATTAAGATGTAATTATAGGATTTAATTATTGTATTGAAAAAACTAAAATTTATAAAACTTTGTATGCTAAGAATAAGCCAAGTAAAAGCAGAAAAATATCCGATAAGAGAAATGTCAAGCGGAAGTGCATACCAAGATATTTTCATTAACTCAGCAAAACCTACTCCTTTTACTGATATTATAGAGTAGTTATACAGCACAAATGCTAATCTTAATAAAAAGAAAAAGATTATCCAAAACAGTACTATTCTAAAGAAAGATTCAAATATTGCAAGTTTATTTCTCAAGAAAAAATATTTTTAATTTTATACAAAGATAAGCATTATGAAATAAGCATATGAAAAATTAAAGGAACTTCTACTAATTATTTTTTCACAATAAGCCACTATGACCTACAAATAAGATTTGTTATATACTTAGGGTCTGCTGAGAAACGCATAACAAGTTGTTACAACGCCACTTAATCTAATACACCTCAGAGCTTTTCAGTAGATCCTACTTAATCCATTTAGCTTTTCGGGAATTTATACGGGTTTATTTTTTCTTTTTTAGAGTTTAAAATTTTAAGCATAGCTTGTTACGCTTACAATTTTAAGCAAATAAAAATGGAAAAAGAAAAAGTAGAAAAACCGAAAAGCTATTTGGTTTGAGTATATTCTGAAATATGAGCTTAGAGCATGTCTGTTTATAAACTAAAGCTCTTTGTAATCTGGAGGTATTTCAAAAACAGAATTATCAAGCTCTGTTGGTTGAATAGATTTAATTTGCAGTTGCATTCTTTTTTCTCTAAGAGTTGTTCTTTCAACAGATAACATTGGAAAATAGCCTTTAGAATTAGGTACTTGGAGATAATATCTAGATTGTTTTTCTGTTCTATTCCAAAGTTTTAGGAAATCAACAAAAAAATCGAAATTTCCTTTTGCAACCCAATAAGAAATTTCAGTATTCTCTTTTGTGTTTTTAACACGCCATTGAATACATTTATAACCATTTATTTTTTTATAGTTTCTAGGGTTTTGAGTTATAATGAAATCATTATTTTCTGTTTTTATATAGGGTTTAATAGGTATATCTTTATACATATGTACCGAAGGTTTTAAAGCTGTAATAGTTTTGTTTTTTATATCAAAAATCATAGCTTCGTCGCCAATTACACAAGCACTGCAATCTTCATTTACTATTAATTTTATCAAATTACCCTTTATATAATAGGTATATTGAAGTGTGTCAACAAATGTTTGTTGTTCAAAAACAATAATACCTTCAAATTTTTGATTACTAATACTTTTATTATTAAGATTTTGTTCATTTGGTCCATTCTGAGCAAATAAAGAAAAACTAAATAAGAAAAAAATAATTGTATATTTGGTACAAATTTTAAACATTATTAAATACTGATAATTAATCAAAATATTTTAATAAAAGTAATAAACAATTTTCAACTTTCAAAAAAAAAGTTAAATAAAATAAAAAAACTATGAGCGAACACAATAAATTAGGTGAAGAAGGTGAAGAAAGAGCAAGGCATTTTTTGGTTTCAAATTCATATAAAATTTTAGAGTTAAATTGGAGATACAACCATAAAGAAATTGATATTATTGCAGAATTAAATGATTATATAGTTGTTATTGAGGTGAAAACAAGAAGCTCAGATTTTTTTGATGATATTACAACAGTTATCACAAATAAAAAGAAACGGTATTTAATAGAAGCAACAGAAGCATATATTGAGAAACATAATATTACAAAAGAAATACGTTTTGATTTAATTTTTATTTCAAACAATAATATCGAACATATTGAAGAGGCATTTAATTCTTTTGATGTTTGTTAGGAATACTGTTAAAATATTTATTAGTTTTGATACCTGAAAAATACATTAATGATAATTTTACGTTTATTAAAAGAGAGTCTATATTTTGCAATTAGTGCATTGGTGCTAAATAAACTAAGGACATTTTTATCTTTATTGGGGATTACTATTGGCATTTTTGCAATTATTTCGGTATTTACAGTTTTAGATTCTTTAGAAGATTCAATAAAAACTAGTATCGGAAAACTTGGTGATAATGTTGTTTATGTTGGAAAATGGCCTTGGATTATGGGAAAAAGAGATTATCCTTGGTGGAAATTTGTGAATAGACCTGTACCAACACTAAAAGAAAATGAAATATTAGAAAAAAAACTAAAATATGCTGAAGCTGTTGTATTTATGGTAACATCTAATGTTTCTGTGAATTACGAAGATATATCAATAAACAATATAAGCTTAATAGGTGCTACAAATAATTATAATAAAGTAAGAAATTTTGAATTAGCAGCAGGTAGGTATTTTACTGATTATGAAGCAATATCTGGTGCAAATAAAATTATACTTGGTTCTAAAACAGCATCTGAGATTTTTGGAAATGAATCGGCAATAGGAAAAAAAGTAAAAATAAAAGGAGATAAATTGACTATTATAGGTGTGTTTAAAAAAGAAGGTGAGGATATGTTTGGGCAATCTTCAGATAATTCTGTATTAGTACCTATAAATTGTATAAAAAATGCTGTAGATATAAAAAAGGAAAGTCTAAGACCTCAAATAATGATAAAATCTAAGCAAAATATTAGTTTAGATTTATTAATAGATGAACTTGAAGGAACAATGAGATCTATACGAAGATTAAAACCAAAATCTGAAGATAATTTTGCACTTAACAGGTCTAGCATGATAACAAAAGGTTTTGAAAGTATTTTCGGAATGATTGATTTGATAGGACTAATTATAGGAGGCTTTTCGATATTGGTTGGAGGATTTGGTATAGCTAATATAATGTTTGTATCTGTAAAAGAAAGAACAAAAATTATAGGAATTCAAAAATCATTAGGAGCTAAAAACTTTTTTATTTTATTTCAATTCTTATCTGAATCTGTTATTCTGTCTTTAGTTGGAGGTATTATAGGGCTTTTATTAATATGGCTTGGTTCATTAATAGCGAATAATATTATGGAAGGAATGAAATTTTCAATGTCTTTCACAAATATATCAACAGGTATATTAATATCAATAGCAATAGGGATAATATCTGGCTTTGCACCTGCAAGATCTGCATCAAAACTTAATCCTGTAGAAGCTATGAATACAAGTTTTTAAGAGAAAAAACTCTTTTTTAATACTATTTTTGAAAAAAAAGCACGTAATTATTAAATATTTATGTCAATTATTTGATTATAAAAGATGAATATGCTATTTTTACAGAAAATAGGAAAAAACAAAAATGGCAGAAAATAAATTTGCAAATCTAGATTTTTCATTATCGTTGTTTGATGCAATGCAAAAAGATAACCTAAGTTATATTTATAGAGGCATATTTAATCAACAAATAACAGATAGTATATTAGCATTAACTGAAACCAATCTTCAAAACGAAGAACAATCTTCTAAAATGAAGAAAAGAGTTTATGCTATAATGGTTGAAGGCCTACAAAATGTTACGCGTCACCAAAACGAGAAAAAAATAATAGACAACGATAACTTAGGACTATTTGTAATTAAAAGAACAGAAGAACGTTATTATATTACTACTGGAAACTCAACCGAAAAAACAAGTATACCCATAATTAGTAAACTAATTAAAAAAATAAATAGTTTAGATAAAGATGAATTAAAAGTTTATTACAAACAAGTATTAAACGAAGGCAAACTGTCTAACAAAGGCGGAGCCGGTCTTGGATTAATAGATATGGCCAGAAAATCTGGCAACAAACTTAGTTATCGATTTATAGATATTGATGACATTAATACCTATTTTTATTTACATACAATACCATCATTAACAAATGATGAAAATGAATTTAATAAAATTGCTAAAGAATCTTTAGATAATATTGTAGAAATTCATAACACATTAAATATTGAAGATATTAGATTGATATATAATGGAATGCTAAACCAAGAAAGTTTAATGGGTTTATTGCATACCATTGAGGGGCATATGTCTGATATCCCAGATATGAAAAACAAGATGTTTTATATTGTTTTAGAAATGCTTCAAAACATTGTAAAACATGGAAATAACCCAACTAATCACGAAGGCGGAAATCCAGGAATTTTCTTCATAAGTCAAAAAAACGGAGAATACTTACTTAATACAGGTAATTATATTTCAATTGACAAAGTTGATGATTTAAAAGAAAAACTAAAGTGTGTTAATAAACTGAGTGATACCGAACTACAGGATTATTACGCTTCAAGTCTTATGGATTTTAAAATTAACGATGATAAAAAAACAGGTTTAGGAATAATCGACCTAAGAATTAAAAGTACAAATAAATTATCGTACTATTTTAAACCAATTAACAAGAAATATCAATTCTTTGCACTGCAAATTAAATTATAGTTAATATATTTGTATAAATTATTTGGAAGTATGGATATTTTAAAAATTGTAAAAACTAGCGACACACCTAATGTTACTCTTGATAGCAACAACAATATATTTGAATTCTCATACAGGTCATTGCCCGAAAATGCAATAGATTTCTATAATCCTATTTTAGATTGGATAGAAGAGTATTCAAAAAATCCAAATCCAGAAACAATTGTTAACTTTAAACTCGAATATTTTAATACAGCCTCGGCAAAACAAATAGCTAAAGTATTATTGCAATTATTTGAAATATCTAAAAACGCCAAAGTCAAAATTAATTGGCATTATGATAAAAATGATAGTGATATGTTAGCCTCAGGGCAAAGATATTCTAAACTAATTAACTTAGATTTTGAATTTATAGAAGAATAGTTTCTTTGGATATTTTATTTTTCTTAAAAAAGATTATACTAAAAGCTTTTACGGACATAATATCTGTATTTCTTTTTGAAATAATGTTCGCTTTCGCCAATAATACTTTCGTGAGCCCCAATAATTAAATAAGCATTTTCTACTAAATGCTTATGAAAAAACTTTATAATTGAAGTTTGTAATGTAGAGTTAAAATAGATTAAAACATTTCGACAAAATATAATATCAAATTTCTTGTAAAAAAGATTTTCTTCTTTAACCAAATCAATTTTTAACCACTTAGGCTTATCCCTAAGCTCTTTGTTCATTATAATAATGTCTTTATTCTTATCTATCTTAAAATATTTATCATAAGGTACGTTTTTTATATCCTCAAAATTAAAAGGATTTATTTTTAATACTTTATCAAAATTATCAAAATAGTTTAAATTAAATCTATATTTATAAATACCTTTTTTTGCCTGTTCTAAAACATCAACATTAATATCACTTGCATAAATATTAGACCTGTCAATTAAGTCTAACTCGCTTAATAGCATCATCATAGAATAAACCTCTTGTCCAGTAGAACAGCCTGAATGCCAAATATTTATGCTGTCTTTTTCTTTTAGAGCAGGTAGTATTTTGTATTTTAAACAATGCCAATTTTGAGGGTCTCTAAAAAGCTCAGTTGTATTTACAGTAATATCTTTAAGAATTTTTTCTGCAAGTTCTGTGTCATTTGTTATTTTAAATAATAAACCAGTAAAATTTAACTTGTTATCTTCAAGAATTTTTTGAATTCTTCTACTTAAAGATTTTTCGGAATAATTTGATAAATCATATCCTGAAACATCAAAAAGAACAGAGCTGAATTTTTTTATTTCATCTTGAGTTATTACCATTAACTGTTTTCTTTTTCTAAAGCTCCAAATATACAAATTTAATCTTGAAAAAATAGTAGAAACCTTATGTTTTAAAGTAAAATATACTCAATTCATTTAGCTTTTCGGGAATTTATGCGGATTTATTTTTTTGTTTTTAAAATTTTAAACTTTAAAAAAGGAAAAAGAAAAAGTAGAAAACCCGAAAAGCTATGTGGTTTGAGTATATACTCAACTAATACAATTGTGTTATCAAAAGACATATATTAAAAATAAGATAGCTAAAATCCGCAAGCACCTTAAAAGTAAACCTACGAATTTAAGGAGATGAAAAAGTTATGAGGATATTTATAGGGAACTTCTAATAATTATTTTCTTACAAAAACAAAATAATGAATAAAGATGTGAGTTAAAATATTTTTGTAATAAGGGGGTTATTTCAAATAATATTTTAACATAGCAGATTGTTTGTTATTTCGTTCCCGTAAGGGTTTTCATAATTTCCCATATACTTCTTTCATTGTTTTCAAAATAGCTCGCTATTTCTCAAAAAAATAAATTTGGCTCTGAAAAATTATGAAAATATTGTTGAAAAACTAATTTTTAGAACTCCTTTTACAAAAAAACATACCGTTTTAACAAGAAAATTAATTAAAAATCGTTTAGTTTGTATTATGCAATCTATAAGAGAAACTATTCATAGAAAAATTTATATCGGGTTATTGATATTGCTTGTAATAGCAATGCCTTTCTCCGAGTTTCTTATGAGCAGTGCACAAATTTTTTTAGCTGCAAATTTCTTTGCCGAAGGTAAATTGTTGCACAAAATACGAATATTAAAACAACGCAAATCAATACTTATATTTGTTTCAATTATATTTATTCATGCAATTTGGATTTTTAATTCTAACAATCTCGATTATGCTATTCACGATTTAAGAATAAAATTACCTCTTTTAATTTTACCAATAATTATTGGTACTTCCGATTTAATATCTAAAAAAGAACTAAAGCTAATTCTACTCTTTTTTATTTCATCGGTTTTTGCAGCAAGTATTTATTCCGTGTTTGTTTATCTTGGGCTAACACATCATAAAATTATTGATTACAGAGGTATTTCTGTATTTATATCTCATATTAGATTTTCGTTAATGATAAATCTATCAATTTTTATTATTGCATATTATTATAACAAAATACAAGAAGGGTATAAGTATTTATTAATCACTTTAATACCATGGTTTATTGTTTATCTTTTTATATTACATTCCTTAACAGGATTATTAATTTTTTCTATAACAAGCAGCATTATTTTAATAAAATTAATTATTCTAAAATCAAATAAACTAATAAAAATTTCAACTCTTTCTTTTATTCTTATTTCTATAATTATATCGATATATTGGTTTAACAACTCGTTTAAACGATACAATAAAATTGATAATGTAAATTACTCTAAATTAGATTTGCACACTGTAAATGGTAATAAATACAATCACGATTCAGCCTTAACACAAACAGAAAATGGACATTTTATATATGTAAATCGTTGCGAAAAAGAACTTAAAAAAGAATGGAATACTATTAGCAAAATTAATTACGATAGTTTAGATTTACATGGAAATAAATTAAAATACACTTTAATAAGATACTTAACATCATTAAATTTACGTAAAGATTCTGCTGGCGTTCATTTATTAAACAAAAATGATATTGAACAAATAGAAAAAGGAATTCCTAATTATATATATCAAAATAAATTTTCGCTTTATGCAATTTTTTATAAAACAATGTGGGAGTTAGATAATTATAAAGAAACTAAAAACCCAAATAAAAATAGTTTGGCTCAACGTATAGAATATTTTAATGCAGGAATAAACATATTCAAATCTAATATATGGCTAGGTATTGGCACAGGAGATGTTCAAGATGAATTTAACAATTACTACGAAAAAACAAATTCTAGTTTAACAAAAAAATACAGACTACGTGCACATAATCAATTTTTAACTCTATTGTTAACATTCGGGCTTATAGGCTTTTCCTTAATGATTTTTGCATTTATATTCCCTATAATTTATGAAAAAAAATTGCAAAAAGAAATTCTATTTATTATTTTGATAATAAACTTTTTGTCTTGGCTAAACGAAGATTCTATAGAAACCCAACCTGGTATAACATTTTTTACATTCTTTATAGTCTTATTTATTTTTGGATATAAACAAGACAAAGATATTTAAACATGTCCTAAGATTTCAACAATATTTTGCACCAAAAAATAAATTAAAATTTAAGCAACCAAAATTATTTTTCATCGTCTTTTAACTGTAGATATAATAATATTAGTTGTGTATTAACAATATGAGATAACAAATATTTTTAATATGAGATAACAAATATTAAGATTGTTGCATATTTAAAATACCGATTATTATATTTACAGTTAATTATATTTTCATTTAAAAATTAAAGTCATGAGAAACTTTATATTAATTGTATTTGCACTAATATCTCAAGCTATTTTTTCTCAAACATACACTATTAATGATGAGGGGAACATAAACGCATGTAGCGGAACCTTTACAATAGGCTCGCACAATGCAGGAGACACTTTTGTAATGACAATATGCGATGATGACCCCGACAGCACACACGTTGCTGTTAATTACAGTGATTGGAGCTTTTCCGGTGGAGATGTTCTAAATGTTTACGAAGGAACAGATGTAAATGCACCATTGTTAGGGGCTTTTGATCAATCAAATTTTCAAGTTCCATGGGCAATGACAGCCAGTCCTAATAATATGACAGGTTGTTTAACTTTTGAGTTTATTTCAAATGGTGGTGGTTCTACATTTTCCGGAACAATACATTGCCAGTTTAACTGTCAGTATTTTAATGCAGTTATAGACTCAACCTCCGAACAAACAGATACATTATATACTGATATATGCCAAGGAGAAACAGTAACTTTTTATGCTTCGGGCGATTATAATTTTAACGGTGGTTTATACAATCAATCTGATGCCCAATCTACTTTTACTTGGGATTTTGCAGATGGTACACCTGCTCAAACAGGGCAAGTTGTAACTCATACATTTCCTAATGGTGGTGGATATATGATAGACTGTATTATTACAGACCAATATGGTTGTAGAAATACAAATGATGTTGACCACAGAGTAAGAGTTTCTATGACACCACACTGGACAACATCAACAGATACCATTTGCCCAGACCAAGCAACAACAATTGGTGCAACAGCAGGGCAAGGTTCAGCAGCTGCACATGCCGATTTATGGGATAATACCCCAAATATGATGATTTCAGGAACTACATTTTTACCTGATGGTGAAGGAGCATCATATAGCACAACATTATTATTTGATATGTTTGGTGCACAAACTCTTGATAGTATTTCTATGCTCGAAAGTATTTGTGCAAATTTAGAACATTCATATATTGGCGATTTAATTATGAAAATAACTTGTCCTGATGGAACAACTGTTATTTTAGAACCACAAGCTGGTGCCAGTACTTTTTTAGGTGAGCCAATTGATGATGATAATAATGATGATCCGGGAGTTGGTTATGACTATTGTTGGACACCAACACCTCAGTATGGAACAATGGGTGATGAAGCTGACGCTTTACTTAATGGTTCTTCTGGTGGTAATAATCCAACTTTACCTGCAGGTTCATACACATCTTTCGAAAGTTTAGATAATTTAATAGGTTGTCCTTTAAATGGTCAATGGACGATTACTATTATTGATAATTGGACAAGTGATAATGGATACATTTTTAATTGGGGAATAAATTTTGCTCCTTGGGTTTATCCTGATTATTGGTTCTTTCAAAACAATATAGTAAATTATGATTGGACAGGAGAAAATGTTGTTAGTTCACAAGATTCTATGGTAACAGTAGCACCATCAACCGAAGGTACTGTGTGTTATGATGTTGTAGCAACAGATAATTTTGGTTGCGAATATACAAATCAAACTTGTATTTGGGTGCTACCCGCAAACGACCCTGATTGTGG
>CAZRWZ010000021.1:0-18451 GCA_964603745.1 uncultured Bacteroidaceae bacterium
CCGATTTATTTCGGGGGCTTGCATAACTTGAAAAATGTGAGTTTACATATGTAAATGACCATTTTTCAAACAAGCATAACGCAGAAATCGGACTTTATAGACAGACACTAATTAACCCATCGGGTAAATTAACAATAAGCGTTTTAGTTTCTTCAATAATTTCGGTAAAAAAATCTGAGTTAGCTGGTATTAAAAGTTCCTTATCTCCTTTATTTATCTGAAACATTGGATTTAGTTCTATATCAATAAATTCTGTTATTTCTCCTAATGATATGTTGTTGTTTATTACAGTAAATCCAACTAAATCTTTAATTGTTATTTCTTTTTCTAATTCGGGAAATGTTCTTTTTTCTACAATAACTGTATTAATACATAATTCGTCGGCTGCATCAATATCGTTAATATCCTCAAATTTTAGAATAAATTTATTGTTAGAATGAGTTTTAATTTCTGTAATAAAAAAAGGAACTGGTAATTTGTCTATTAAAACAAATACCAATTCCATTTTTAAAATTTCTTCGTTTGAAATATTTAACTCAACTTCTAGAACAAGCCCACCTTTAACTCCATGAGATTTTATTAATGCTCCAAGTTGATAATATTTTTCCGAATCGAACACTAAAAAATAAATTAATTATTCTTCAGTTTTTTCTTCTTTTTTAACTTCCTCAGCTTTTGGAGTTTCCTCTTTCTTTTCTTCTTCTTTTGGCTCTTCTGCTTTTTCTTCGGCAGCTTCCTCTTTTTTCTCCTCAGCTTTTGGCTCTTCGGCTTTCACTTCTTCTGTTGCAACTTCTGCTTCATCAGCTTTGTCCTTAGCCTCTTCGGTTGGTTCTTCCTCAGCTTTTGCAGCGGCTTCTGCCTCGGCAACTAAATCAGATTTACGTTTTGCAATTTCTGCAGCACGTTCATCATTAACTTTCTTTTCTGCTTCTAAACGAGCTGTAGCATCTGCATTTGCATCGCTAGAAAGTTTATCAACTTTAGTTTGGATTTTAGCTAATTTCTGAGTTTTCCACTCTTGAAATTTAGAATCTGCAGTAGCTTCGTCGAAAGCTCCTTTTTTAACACCTTCTAATAAGTGTTTTTTGTACAACACACCTTCGTACGACAAGATATTTCTCATTGTATCAGTTGGTTGTGCTCCTTTCATTAACCAATCTACAGCTTTATCAAAGTTAAGATTGATAGTCGCCGGATTGGTGTTTGGATTGTAATCACCAATTCTTTCGATGTATTTACCATCTCGTGGCGACCTGATGTCGGCAACTACTATATGATAGTAGGCTGCTCTTTTTCGACCATGACGGGCCAATCTAATTTTTACAGGCATATTCGAAATTATTTAATTTATAAAAAATTTAAGTCTGCAAAGATAATTTAATTTTACAGATTTGCTACTATTTAATCATATTTATTTTATGGCAAACTCACAGCTTGGAATTTTACCTTAAATCCGCAAGCCAGGGTTTCACTCTGTTAGTTTATAAGTTATTAAATATTAATCAGTTTTTCCCCGCTGCCGCACAATCAATGTCATTAAGTTATAATTGCATAATGGGTTTTAACAAACCTAAAGCATAGAAATATCTTTATGAAACTAAAACTAATAGAAATATTTACTACATTTGTTTTATGAAAGAGGTTAATTTTTCAGATAATTGTGATTTGATAGGAGGTGCACTATATAATTGTGTACCAGCTGGGGTTATGGGCGTTGAGGAAATGAATGAGAATGAAGTGGTAATAGTTAATGGTGGTAAAGCACCAACAGGATATATTAATGGCATTATTCCTGTTTTTGAATTTATTCGTAAGCCTTTTTAATATACAGATGAAAACCAATCTAATATTTATTTTTATAATAATTGCATTATTAGGCAAATCTCAATCAAAAATAACGGGTTATGTGATAGATAAAAATAACAATCCGATAAGTAATGTAAATATTTTTTTTAAAACGACACAAGCAAAAGGTACAATATCGAACGAAAAAGGTTATTTTGAAATAAATAATCAGAACGATAGTTTGACTTTTTCACATCTTATTTATAAAACAATAACGATAAAGCCAGATAGTTCAAATATTATAGAATTAAGAAAAAAAACATTCTTATTAGACGAAGTTGCTATTTCATCAACAAATAATGAATTAGTAATTAAAAACCCGTGGATAATAGATTATGAAATAACAACAAATAATATTTTTATAGCATACGTAAGTAATAAAGGTCCCGTAATTGAAATAAGAGACTTAAAAAACAATGTTTTATACCAAGAAAATCAAAAAGATTTTATTTCATTTCAAAAAGATTGTTTAGGAAATATATATTTCCATATATCAAAAGAATATTATTTAATTGAATTTAAAGAATTCTATTACAAAATAATAAATACTTATTCTGAAAAAGAATTTAACGAAATAAAATATTCTTGCGATGTTAAAATCAAAGAATTTCAATTTTATAATTATTTTTTAAATGAAAAATATAATTTAATTTTTAATTACAACACAGCAACAGAAAGTTATACTCTACTTAATATTATTGCAGACAAAAAAGATATACATTACATAACAGAATTAGAAAAAGAAAATATCAGAAAATTAAAAAAACTAGATGATATAATTAAAACAATAAATACATTTAAAATCTCAGGAAAAGAAACAAAAGACTTGAATTATGATGCTTATAGATTAAAAAATGAAATAAACCAAGATTTGTTGTTTAAAAACTTAATTCAAAAAAAGAAAGTAAATTCTCCAATTTTGGCAATAAATGATACTATTTATATTTTTGATAATGTTAATAATGTTATTTTAACTTATTTATTTAATGGAACATATTTGAATAGCACTTTGTTTACTCCTCCATTTTTACACCCAATATTTATCGTACAGGATATAAATAATTCTGATATATTTTATTTTTATAACATAAAAAATAAAATAGAGATATATAAATATAATAAAGTCAAGAATATTTTTGAACATAATATTTCATTACAGAATAAGATTGAAAAACCAATAATAACAACCAATAAACTATATTTTTTAGAATATGACACTATTAAAAAAACAAGATTATTAAAAAAGCAATGGCTAAATTAATTATATTCGTTTTAACTTTATTTACATACACTTTAACTTTTTCTCAAACTATTAAAGGTGTTGTTATGAGTGCTAAAGACAAAGAGCCTTTGGCTTTTAGTTCAATTTCATATTCAAATAAAAAAGGCGGAACTATTACAAATATTAATGGGGAATTCTTGATAAACACAAATAAAGACAGCTTATTAGTTACTGTTTATTATTTAGGTTATCATAAGTGTAATTTTTGGTTAAAAAAGAATATAAAAAATAATATTTATTTAAAACAACAGAATTATATATTAAACAGTGTAACTGTTAATGGCTATACAAATAAAAGAATAGCAGATATAATAATGCAAATAAAAAATCAAATTACAGATTACAAAGATGAAATAGAAGAAGCAAAAGCCATTACACGAACTTTTACAATAAAAAATAAAAGAGCACCAATAGAAATTAACGAAATAAATTATTCGGCAGAATTAAGTCTATCCAATATTAAAGATTTATACGTTAAAAGCGGTAAATTTGGATTTAATAATAATGAAAAAACTAATTATTATAGTTTAGATATTGCAACAATTTATCTTAAAAACATATCATTTTTTACCCAAAGAAACCATTCAAACATAACTAATTCGGTTTTATTATCATCTTATTACAATAAACGTTATAAAGATATTTACAATCTTAATATCCCATTATCATATAATCAATCGAAAGACATTGAAAATGATTTTAAATTATCGTATAACGAAATTGACGAAAAATATGCAGTTATAAATTTTTATTATAAAGATAGCTTAACTAATGGCAAAATTTTCTACAACAAAACTAATTATGAAATAAAAAAAATAATTGTAAACAAAATAAACCAGAATGATTTATTTATTTCGATAAATCCAAATACAGAAATTAAAGATACAAAAATTCATATTGAAGCAAATTTTAAATTATATAATGAAAAACAGGTATTAGATTTTATTTACATTAAGTTATTAGATATTATAGATTTAAATAATAAAATCAAAAATGACACATTAGAAACACATTTTACAGCAGATTTTTACAATTATGGCAATTCATTCTTTATCCCTTTTTATGGTATAGAACGTGATTTTAATGATTATGAAGGTATTGTTATTACAGGTAATAAAAGTGACTTAAAAACAAAAAATATGATAACAAAAACCGAAAAAGAAAGCCAATTTTATAATTCACTTTTTAATAATAATGAAAGAAAAAAAATAAATGCTTTTAAATATATTTCGGTTGAAGAAATAACAGATACTTTTGTTATTAACTGGAAACTACTCAAATACAACACTTTAAATAAATTCAAAATAAACCAGTTTATTTATTGCGATTATTACAAGACAAAAAATAATACATATATTTTTGACACAAAAGCATTTATTGATTATTCTACATCGTATTTTACTTTCGATAAAGATAATAATGCAACAGGATTTATTAAAGGTCTTTTAGAAATAACTAAGTCAAATTCAGAAAAACTGAAAATTAAACTTTCAAAAAAATATGGAAATGAATATGTTTCTTACTATAAAATAAGAAAAGAACTCGCTAAAACATATAGGAATATTGAATATGAAAAACAAAAATATATTAAAACCAATAAGGAAAAGTTGAAAAAATATCCCGTAAAATCTTCCCCACATCAATAACAAAATTTTCAAACAAGCAACAACGCAGAAATCGGACTTTATAGACAAGTACTATTTAATGACTAATTGTCATTGCTACTAAATACAATCAATAAATCTGGCATATAAAAACAAATGGCACAAAATCTGTAAAAGAGAAGTCATAACATTATTAACTTTAAAATAATAAAATATGTCAGAATTAAAGATTAAACCACTTGGAACAAGAGTTTTAGTAGAGCAAATAGAAGCTGAAACTAAAACCGCATCAGGTCTTATAATTCCTGATTCTGCAAAAGAAAAACCACTGCAAGCCAAAGTACTTGCAATAGGTAGCGATGTTGACCAAATAAAACTTGGAGATACAGTTATCTACGGTAAGTTTATCGGAACAGAATTAAATTTTGATGGCAAAGACTATTTAATGCTAGAACAATCTGAAATTTTGGCAGTAATATAGTTTAGTTGAAAGTTAAAAGTTCATAAAGTAAAAAGCTAAAAGTTCATAAAGTAAAAAGTGAAAAGTTCATAAAGTAAAAAGTTAAATATAAACTAATTAAAAATTAAATAAAATGGCAAAAGAAATTAAATTTGACATTGAAGCAAGAGACTTATTAAAGAAAGGCGTTGACGAATTAGCAAACGCAGTAAAAGTAACTCTTGGACCAAAAGGAAGAAATGTAGTAATCGACCGCCAATTTGGTGCTCCACAAATCACAAAAGATGGTGTAACTGTTGCAAAAGAAATCGAACTTTCTGATGCTTATGCAAATCTTGGTGCACAAATGGTAAAAGAAGTAGCATCAAAAACTAACGATGATGCAGGCGATGGAACAACAACAGCAACTGTTTTGGCCCAATCAATTGTAAATGTTGGTTTAAAAAATGTTACTGCAGGTGCAAATCCAATGGATTTAAAACGTGGTATTGATAAAGCTGTTGGTTCTGTTAAAAAAAGCATTGCTGACCAATCTAAAGTAGTTGGCGACGATAACAAAAAGATAGAGCAAATTGCAACCGTTTCTTCTAACGGCGACAAAACAATTGGTGCTTTAATTGCCGAGGCAATGGCAAAAGTTAAAAACGATGGTGTTATAACTGTTGAAGAAGCAAAAGGAACAGATACAACTGTTGAGGTTGTTGAAGGAATGCAGTTTGACAGAGGTTATATCTCTCCATATTTTATTACTGATACAGAAAAAATGAATTCAGTAATGGAAAACCCATACATCTTACTTACAGATAAAAAAATATCTACAATGAAAGATTTAATGCCAATACTTGAGCCGGTAGCACAATCGGGTCGTCCATTGGTAATTATTGCCGAAGATATTGATGGCGAGGCATTAGCAACATTGGTTGTTAACCGTTTACGTGGTCAGTTAAAAGTTGCTGCTGTTAAAGCACCAGGTTTTGGCGATAGAAGAAAAGAAATTTTAGAAGATTTAGCTATCTTAACAAACGGAACAGTAATTTCTGAAGACAAAGGTTTAACTTTTGATGGAGCTACACTAGATATGTGTGGCGAAGCAGAAAAAATTGTTATTGATAAAGAAAATACAACAGTTGTTAATGGTGTTGGAGCAAAAGATGCTATTGAAGCAAGAGTTTCTCAAATCCGTGCTGCTATTGAGGTAACAACATCAGATTATGATAAAGAAAAACTTCAAGAGCGTTTGGCTAAATTAGCCGGAGGTGTTGCTGTGCTTTATGTTGGTGCTGCATCAGAAGTAGAAATGAAAGAGAAAAAAGACCGTGTTGACGATGCACTTAGTGCAACTCGTGCTGCTGTTGAAGAAGGAATTATCCCCGGTGGTGGTGTTGCTTTTATTAGAGCAATTGAGGCTTTAGAAGGTCTCGAAGGCGAAAACGAAGACGAAACCACAGGAATTAATATTGTACGTAGAGCAATTGAAGAGCCAATGCGTCAAATAGTTGAAAATGCAGGTCTCGAAGGTTCTGTTATCGTGCAAAAAGTAAAAGAAGGAAAAGACGATTTTGGATATAATGCACGTGCAAATAAATATGAAAATCTGCTTGAAGCAGGTGTAATTGACCCTGCAAAAGTAACTCGTGTTGCTCTTGAGAATGCTGCCTCGATTGCAGGTATGTTCTTAACAACAGAATGTGTTATTGTAGAAGAAAAATCTGACGCACCAGAAATGCCACCAATGGGCGGCGGCGGAATGCCAGGAATGGGCGGAATGCCGGGAATGATGTAAAAAACTGAGTTAAAAGTTTGTAAAGTTGAAAGTATAAAGTTTACTTTCAACTTTATGAACTTGATAAACTTTTAACTATTATGAGAAATATAAATTCACATAAAGAACTTGCAGAAGCTTTAAAAAGCACAGAAAAAGCATATTGTCTTTTATATAAAAAAGGCTCTGAGCTTAGCGATTGTGCTTACGAAGCTATAAACAAAGCTCTAATTAATGATATTGAGATTTTTGTTGCTGATGTTAATACAGTTCGTGATATTCATACAGAATATGCTATTACATCGGTACCAACGCTTTTATCGTTTGAAAAAGGTGGATTTAAAAACCTTACAAAAGGTTGCAACAAAGCAGAATATTACAAATCGCTTTTTGCCGAAAGTATTTACACTGCAAGTACAAACAATGAGGAAAAACCTCAAAAACGTGTTACTGTTTACAGTACGCCAACTTGTACCTATTGCACACAAATAAAAAAATACTTAGACGAAAAAAACGTAAAATATAGTGATATTGATGTATCGAAAAACCAAAAAGCAGCCGAAGAAATGGTAAAACGTAGCGGACAGCAAGGTGTTCCGCAAACCGATATCAACGGGCAAATTGTGATAGGTTTTGATAGAATTAAAATTAATAAATTACTTAATCTTGAGTAAAAAGTACAAAGTGATAAGATGAATACTTTATAAACTAAGAAATTATGAAAGAATTACAACCATTAAATGATAATGTTCTTTTAGAAATTGTTGAAGAAAAAGAACAAAAAACTGCATCAGGAATTATTATACCTGACAGTGCACAAGAAAAACCTGAATATGCAAAAGTTGTTGCATTAGGAAATATCGAAAATCCTGGAATTTCGGTAGGAGATACTGTTTTCTACAAAAAATTTTCGGGTACAGAAGTAGATTTTGAAAGTAAAAAATATTTATTTATTCCTTACGCAGATTTACTTGCAAAAATTATGGAAACAGAAGCTATTTAGAGTTTGTTTATAAAGTTCGATTTCTGCGTTACGCTTGTTTGAAAAATGGTTATAACTCACATTTTTCAAGTTATGCAAGCCCCCGAAATAAATCGGGACAGGCTTTGAACTCGAACTTTCTACCCCAGACACTTGAGTTTGCTTCAAGACGTATAATAAATTCAAATCCTCAAATACTTTAGTGTTTTGAGGATTTGAATTTTGAACAACAATGCCGAAATAGGATTTTATCAAAAAAATAAAAATGGATATTTTTATAAATTTTAAAAATACAAAAATAGCATATAGTATTGAGGGTGATGCCGATAAAACATTAGTTTTTCTTCACGGATATTTAGAAGCAAAAGAAATTTGGCACGAATTTGCTAAAAAACTAAGTAATAACTATAAAGTAGTTTTAATTGATATGCTTGGTCATGGCAAAAGCGGAATAATAGGCAGCGAGCATAAAATGAGTGTTATGGCAGAAGCTGTTAAAACGGTTTTAGACCATGAAAACATTAATAATTGTATAATGTTTGGGCATTCTATGGGTGGATATATTACCTTAGAATTTGCTAAAAACTATAACGAAAAATTAAAGGCTTTTTGTTTATTTCATTCTCAGGCATATGCCGATACCGACGAAAAAAAGAAAAATCGTGACAAGGAAATAGCACTTGTAAAAAACGGTAAATACAATTTAATTGTAGAAACAAATATCCCAAATATGTATGCCGAAGGAACAAATACATATTTCTCTGATAAATTAGAATTTAGCAAACAAATTGCTCTACAAACAAATCCCAAAGGAGTTATTGCAGCACTAAACGGAATGAAAAATAGAGACAAAAATCTCGAAATAATTGAAAAATTTAAAAACCCAATACTTTTTATTGCAGGTAAAAAAGACAATTTAATTCCGTATATTGCCGATGATAAACAATTTAGCCTAAACCCTAAAATGGAAATATTTGTTTTAGAAAATTCAGGACATATGGGAATGTTTGAAGAAAGCGAAAACGCATTTAATATAATTAATAATTTTATCAAAAAGAACTATTAATGTCTGATATTAACGTAATTACAAAATATTTTAAATTATCTGAAAATCAAATCAAAAAATTTGAAGAATTAGGAAAACTATATCCCGATTGGAACTCAAAAATAAATGTAATTTCTCGAAAAGATATAGACAAGCTTTTTATTCATCACGTATTACATTCGTTGAGTATAGCAAAGTTTATAAAATTTGAACCCGAAACAAAGATTATTGATGTAGGAACAGGCGGAGGTTTTCCCGGAATTCCTTTGGCAATAATGTTTCCAAAAGTACACTTTCATTTGGTTGATAGTATAGGTAAAAAAATAACTGTTGTAAAAGAAGTGGCTGCAGCAATTGGCTTAGAAAATTTAACAGCAGAGCATACAAGAGCCGAAAAGCAAAAGGTAAAATACGATTTTGTAATAAGTCGAGCTGTTACAGCTTTCCCTAAATTTGTGGCACTAACATCTAAACTTATTTCACAAAAACATAACAACCCTAAAATAAACGGTATAATATATTTAAAAGGTGGTGATTTTAAATCTGAAATTAAAACTTTTGCAAAAAAAGTTGAGATAGTAAACATCTCAGATTATTTTACAGAAGATTTTTTTGAAACAAAAAAAATCATATATTTACCAAGGTAAAATTTGATAGTTAAAAGTTTGTAAAGTACTTATTTTGAAAGTTTTTAAGATTAAAATATTAGTAGGATTATTCTTTGTTTTATTAACAAATGATATTTTTGCACAAGAATTTATTACCGAAGAAGAAGCAACAGGGAGTACAAATAAAGTTAGCTTTTGGGATAATGTTTATTTTGGTGGCGACTTAGGAATGTCGTTCGGAAATTATACTTATGTGAATATTGCACCCGAAGCCGGCTATATTTTTACCGAAAGATTTTCGGCAGGTTTAGGCATAATTTATCAATACTATAATTTAAATTCTACCGTAAATCCATATAAAACTTCGGTTTATGGAGGCAAAGTTTTTGCACGTTTTTTTGTTTGGGAAAACTTATTCTTATATGGTGTTACCGAAGTTGTTAGCTTAGAAAGTCGATATTTTGATTATACAGGACAGTTTGAAGGACAAAATAGGTTTTTAATGGCATCGCCCCTAGTTGGTGTTGGCTATTTTCAACGGTTTAGCCAAAAAGGAGGTGTAGGATTAATGCTTCTGTTTAATTTAAATCAAAGTAGAAATTCTCCTTATTATAACTACCCTATGCCAATTATTAGAGTAGGTATAGGATTTTAAAAACAAAACATAGAATGGGCACTTATCAAATAATTATTGGAATATCATTAATTGTAATAATATCTTATTTTTTTAATATAATCTCGAAAAAAACAAATATTCCCAGTGTTTTAATGCTTATAGTCTTAGGTGCTTTATTAAGTTTTGGATTAAATTATTATAATATTGAAATAGGTAATTTATCAACTCAACTTGGAGTATTAGGGAATATCGGGCTGATAATGATTGTTTTAGAAGCATCATTAGATTTAAAATTAAGAAAAGACAAAGCAAAATTAATTTTTAAATCTATAGTAATTGGATTATTTGGACTTATATCAGTAGCTTTAGTAATTGCTCTAGTTATTGAAGTATTTTTAGACATCAAATTTTTTAATGCTTTGATTTTTGCAACACCACTCTCTATAATGAGTAGTGCAATTATTATCCCTTCGGTAAGCGGATTATCAGAAGAAAAAAAAGAATTTCTAATTTACGAAGGAACATTCTCCGATATTTTTGGAATAATGTTTTTTTATTTCCTTTTAGGAAATGCCGAAAAAACTTCTGTTTCGAGTATAAGTTTTGATGTTGGTGTAAATATTATTATAGCAATAACATTTACAATAATAGCAAGTTATGTGTTAATTTATGTGTTTCAGAAAATAAAAACCGAAATAAAACTATTTTTATTGATAGCCGTGCTAACATTAATTTATGCCGTAGGAAAAATAATGCATATGCCTTCAATTTCGCTGTTAATGATTTTAGTTTTTGGTTTAATCTTAAATAACAGAGAACTGTTTTTCAGAAAAAGATTAGAAAAACATATTAATAAAGATGTTATTTCAGAAATTACAAAAGATTTTAAACTTTTAACTTTTGAAACCGCCTTTGTTGCACGAACATTCTTTTTTGTAGTATTCGGAATGACAATAGTTTTATCATCACTTTTAAGTTTTAAAGTTTGGTTGATGTCGATACTTATTTTAGCTGCAATTTACGGACTAAGATTTTTATTGCTTCGAATATTTAACAAAAAAGATATAAAACCCGAACTTTATATCGCTCCACGCGGATTAATAACAATTTTATTGTTTTTTGCTATTCCAAGAAAATATTTAACAGTTGAATTAGAAGGAGGAGTATTACTTTTAACCATTCTTGCAACATCTATTATAATGGCTTGGGCTTTAATTAAAAACGCAAAAGAAGAAAAAGAAATAGCCAAAAAATTATTAGAGAAACAAGATATTAATATAACGGAAGATGTATCAAAAAAAATAACTTAAAATAAACAATATGCCAACAAGAAAAGAACACGATTTTATAGGAGAGTTAGAAATATCTAACGAAAATTATTATGGAATACAAACTCACCGAGCTTTAGAAAATTTTCATATAACAGATTTGCCAATTTCTATGGAACCTTTTTTAATACAAGGACTTGCCTATGTTAAAAAAGCTGCGGCAATGGCAAATAAAGAACTTGGAGTTATAGATGCAAAAATAGCCGATGCAATATGCAAAGCTTGCGATAAATTAATTGATGGAGAATGTTTGTCGGAATTTTCAACAGATATGATACAAGGTGGAGCAGGAACTTCTGTAAATATGAATGCTAACGAAGTAATAGCAAACCTTGCACTCGAAATATTAGGACATAAAAAAGGTGAATACGAATACTGTCACCCAAATAATCATGTAAACTGCTCGCAATCAACAAACGATGCTTATCCAACAGCATTTAGAATTGGTTTACTTTTGCGATTAAATTCGTATAGAGATTCGCTTGTAGATTTAAAAAAATCGTTTGAAAGGAAAGCTAACGAATTTAAAAATGTGTTAAAAATGGGAAGAACCCAATTGCAAGATGCTGTACCAATGAGTTTAGGTGATGAATTTAACGGCTGGTCAACAACAATTGGCGAAGAAATTGATCGTTTGCAAGATTCTAAAATCCTTATCCGTTCAATAAATATGGGAGCAACTGCAATAGGCACAAAAGTTAATGCCCCAGATGGTTATCCAGAACTTGTTACCAAAACATTAACCAATATTTGTGGGTTAAAATTATATCTTGCCAAAGATTTAATAGAAGCTACCTCAGACACAGGTGCTTATGTGCAGCTTTCGGGTGTAATTAAAAGAACGGCAATAAAAATTTCTAAAATTTGTAACGATTTACGTTTGCTTTCTTCTGGTCCACGAACAGGGTTTAACGAAATAAATTTACCACAAATGCAACCTGGTTCTTCAATTATGCCGGGCAAGGTTAATCCTGTTATTCCTGAAGTTGTTACACAAACAGCATACTATGTAATTGGTGCAGATTTAACCATTACAATGGCTTCGGAAGCAGGACAGTTGCAACTTAACGTGATGGAACCTGTTATTTCTTTCAGTTTGTTTAATTCAATTCGTTGGATGGCAAATGCTTGTAACACTCTGCGAACAAAATGTATTGATGGTATTACTGCAAATGCCGAAAGAACAAAAGAAATGGTAATGAGTAGTGTAGGTATTGTAACATTATTAAATCCACTTTTAGGATACGAAACCTGCTCATCTATTGCAAAAGAAGCACTTAACGAGGATAAATCTATACACGATATTGTTGTTAAAGAACGAAAACTTATATCACAAAAAAAATGGGACGAAATCTATTCTTTTGAAAATTTAATTTCACCTAAGTTTTTTGATTAGATATTATTCTTCCCAATATTTAGACATAAATTCTCTGGCTTTATTTACCATATTTTTTGAACCCACAAAAAGAGGAACTCGTTGATGTAGTTCTGTAGGTTGTATTTCTAAAATTCTATTATTGTCGCCATCTGTAGCTAATCCGCCTGCTTGTTCGGCTAAAAAAGCAATAGGGTTACATTCGTATAAAAGCCTTAACTTGCCTGTCGGATTTTTTGCTGTTCTAGGATAAATAAAAATTCCTCCTTTTGATAAATTTCTATGAAAATCGGCAACTAAAGAACCAATATATCTTGATGAATATGCGGGTTTTTCTTCGGTATCTTCTTGACAATATTTAATATAATCTTTTACTCCTCTCGGAAATTTGAGATAATTACCCTCGTTTATAGAATATATTTTACCATCTTCGGGTGTTTTAAGAAACATATCTGTTAAACAAAATTCTCCTATTGCAGTATCTAAGGTAAAACTTGTTGTTCCTAAACCTGTTGTATAAACAAGCATGGTAGAAGATCCATATATAACATATCCGGCAGCAACCTGTTCTGTTCCTTTTTGCAGAAAATCTTCTTCTGTAACTTTTTGCCCCATTGGTGATACTCTATGATATACAGAAAAAATTGTTCCTACCGACACATTTACATCAATATTAGATGACCCGTCAAGCGGATCCATACAAACAACATATCCTCCATTAAGAGAAAGTTCATCTTCAAAAATAATAATATCATCGTTTTCTTCTGATGCAATTCCGCCACAAATACCAGTATTTTTTAATGATGCTATAAATGCATCATTAGCAAAAATATCCATTTTTTGCTGTTCTTCGCCTTGTATATTTGTTTCTCCGGCAGCACCCGTAAGGTCTACTAAGCCCGCTTTGTTTATTTTTTTATGAACTATTTTTGCAGCAACAGCAATATGACTTAGTATTCTTGATAATTCTCCTTTGGCATAAGGAAAAGCCGATTGTTGTTGAATTATTACCTCGTTTAATGTAATTGGTTGATAGTTAACTTTCATAATATTATATTTTATTTTCTGTCTTTTTTCTTTTTACTAAATAATATAAACCTCCGGAAAATAGTATTGAAATTATTAAAATCATAAATCCTAAAGGATAAATACCTATATTTTTAAATGAAAATGCTATTGTAATAATTACGATATTATATAACATAAGTATTCCTGTTGAGAATGTATGCGATAATCCTAAATCTACTAACATATGGTGCATATGGTTTCTGTCTGGTTTAAAAGGAGAACGCCCGTGAACAAGCCTTATTGAAAAACTTCTAAGCAAATCAAAAAGAGGAATTATTATTATTGATATTGCTACAATAGGAGTTGCTGGAGCTACATTAAATGAACCTGTATAATTGCTGTTTATTTCTATAAACTGAATTGCAAATATACCTAAAAACAAGCCTAATAATAAAGAGCCTGTATCTCCCATAAATATTTTTGCAGGAGTTATATTGTATCTTAAAAATCCTATTAATGCACCTAAAAGGGCAAAAGCTATTATTGTATATTGCGAATTATCATCGTATAAATAGAACCAAACCCCAAATACAAATGAGCTTAAAACTCCTATAGAACCTGACAATCCATTAATTCCATCAATTAAATTAAAAGAATTAATTATCACAAGTAAAGTAAATATAGTAAAAATAATACTTACAATATAAGGGAGTTCTCCTATTCCGAAAATGCCAAATAAACTACTAATTCTTATATCTCCCCAAATAACAATAACAAAAGATGCAAATAATTGCCCCATTAGTTTCTTAAAAGGGGATAATCCCACTATATCATCAATAATACCAATAAATGCCATTATTGTAGTTGCTGTAATTATATATTGTATTTCTGGAAAACCGATAAATTTTGTCCAAAACGAAATAGAGAAAATTACACCTGCAAATATAGCAATACCACCAAGAGTAGGTGTTCTTATTGTATGTGACTTTCTATCACAATCGGGTTCGTCATACAAATTTTTATTTTTTGCAAACCTAATTAATGGAGGTATTACAGCAAAAGTAATAGCTAATGCCGTTGTAAAACTTAGTATTAAGCTTTGTATCGTTTCAGTCATACAGCAAAAGTAAAAATAAAAAAATGTTTTTTACCGTATTCAAACAATTTTTAAACAAAAAAAATTTATATGGAGTAAATTTAAATAAAAAAAGGAAAAGAAAAAGTAGAAAACCCGAAAAGTTAAATGGATTGAGTATATATCCGCAAGTTTACTTTTAAAATTATGATTTACATATTTTAGGGGGTCTCTAAAAAATTATAAAAATATTGTTGAAAAACTAATTTTTAAAACTCCCTTAAAATAAATATATTGCAGCAAATATATTTATAGACAGACACTATTTAGGAAACTTTTAAAAAATGAAGATATTTTTTTACATTTTGTTGTTTTTTATTTCAAATTATTGTTTTTCGCAAACAATAATTTTGCCTCATAATGATACAAATATTACTTATACACTTATTATAAGAACTTCTGGAGACTCTGTGAATTATACACAAACAGCGTATTTTAAAAAAGACACAAGCAAAATTGCATGGATAAAATATTTTGTTGATACAAATAAAATTGGAGTATGTAGAGAATTTTTTTTAAATGGCAATACGTATAAAAAAGTTATTTACGATACACAGGGTAAAAAAAATGGAATTTATCAAGAATGGGACGAAAACAAAAAACTAACAGTATCGGGCAAATATAAAAATGATAAGAAACAAGGCGTGTGGTTATATTTTAAAGAGAAACGCAACGAAGTTTATAAAAAGGGGATAAAGCATGGACGATGGCGAATTTACGAGGGTAAAGAACCTTGGAGTTTATATGTTTATAAAAAAGGTAAATTGGTTAAAATTAACCGTAATCAAAAACCACTAATACGGTAAGAATTATTTGGGCTTATTATTTTCTGCCATAATAGCGTTAATTGTACTGTCACCTGTAATATTTACAACGGTTCTAAGCATATCTAAAAACCTATCTACTGCAAAAATAAAGGCAATGCCAGAGCTAGGAACTCCAATTGCTTCTAAAACAATTATTAGCATAACAATACCTGCACCAGGCACTCCTGCCGAACCAATTGAAGCTAATGTTGCAGTAAGCACTATTGTTATTTGTTGACCAAAACTTAAATCCATTCCAAAAACCTGAGCGATAAAAACTGCTGCAACTGCTTGATATAGTGATGTGCCGTCCATATTAACAGTTGCACCCACCGGCAAAACAAAACTTGATACTTTTTCGTCGATTCCAAGATTTTTTTCGGCACATTCCATTGTTACAGGTAGTGTTGCCGAACTCGACGAAGTTGAAAATGCCATTAATTGGGCAGGTAAAATTGCTTTGTAAAAATCTAAATATTTTCGTTTTGTAAATATCTTTAAGAAAATAGGATAAATTACAAATATCATTGTTAATAAACCAATTATCACCGTAAGAGAATATAATCCTAATGCTTTAAAAATAGGTATTGTATTAGTAATATCATCACCTGCAATGTCGGTTATTATTGCAGCCATTAAAGCAAAAACCCCATATGGAGCAAACTTCATTATTAAATCTATTATCTTAAGGATAACACTGTTAAGCTCATCAAAAAAATTACGTACAGTTTTTGTTTTTTCTTCTGGCAATAGAATTATTGCTACTCCAAACAATATTGCAAAAAATATAACTTGCAACATATTTCTGTTATTAGATGTTGCTTTTATAATATTTGAAGGCACAAGATTAACTAAAAAACGCAATGGACCTTCTTCTTTCTTTTCTTTAACAATTTCTTGTTTTTGTTCAATAGTTTTTTCTTGTTGCGAAATAAGTTGCTCTTGCATATTTTTAGGAAAAGAAGTGCCAGGTTGTATCAAATTTACAAGCAACAATCCAAAACTAATAGCAATAACTGTTGAAATAATATAAAAACTAAGAGTTTTTATTCCAAGTTTTGATAGTTGCGAAATATCTTTTAGTCCTGCAACTCCTTTTATTAAAGAAACAAAAATAAGTGGAATTGCAATAAGTTTAAGTAAATTCATAAATATTTTACCAAAAGGTGAAATCCAATCGGAATAAACATTTTTTAAACCTAATAAAACACCAATAATACCGATAATAACGCCTAAAAGCATTCCCGCTAAAATTTTAATATACAATGGTATCTGTTTCTTTTTATTCATAATAGTATCATCAAAAGTAGATATTTATTTTTTAATAAATGTTCTAATTTATTTTAAAATTAAAATTGATTTATCTATATTTGTAATTAATCTAAATAATATATTATGTCAGACGTAGCACCAACTAAAAAACGAGTAGAAGTTATAGACGCATTACGTGGTTTTGCTATTTTAGGAATTCTTCTTGCTAATATAATGAGTTATAGTGGTTTTAAATTTCTTCCATTAGATGAGATTAAACAATTACCAAGTTTTAATACCGATTTATTAATATATAAACTCAATGCTATTTTTGTAGATACAAAATTTTACACAATCTTTTCTCTGTTGTTTGGCATTGGTTTTTATTTTCAGTTTAATAAAAACAGAGATAATCAGCACGATTTTATGAGGGTGTATTATCGTAGATTAATTTTTTTAATGATTTTTGGATTAATACATATGTTCTTTTGGTCTGGAGATATTCTTTTTATTTATGCTATTACTGCTTTTGTATTTGTTCAATTCAGAAATTTAGACCCAAAAAAGATGTTAATTATATCGGCAATTAGTTTTGTTGCTCCTCTTTTTATTGATATTGTTATGTTACTTGTTAATCCTGGATATATGGTTCCAACAACAAAATTAGCACTAAAAACTTATGTTGATTTGTCGCCAACAGACATACAAAATACTTTTACAACAGGTAGTTTTATTGATATGTTACACTTAAATTTTCATAATTTAAAATGGCGATGGTTCGATTTATTGCCAAGTGGTAGATTTTTTAAAGTTTTTGCATTTTTTATTTTAGGATTTTATTTGATGAGTTCTAAGTATTTTCTAACAAAAGCTTTTTCTAAAAAACTTCTTCTATTTTATCTTATTGCAGGTTTAGGTTTAAACTTTATAGCTAAATTTTTATTAAAAGGCAGTATGGCTCAATTTCCATCAGATTGGAATGATATTTTATATAAAGTTCTATTTAGTTTCGGACAAGTAAATCTTGCCTTTGCTTATATTTCTATTTTAACAATGGCATATAGTTCTGATTTAGGAAAAAAACTTATGGTAGGATTAAAATATGTTGGTAGAATGTCGTTTAGCAGTTATTTATCTCACACTATAATTGGTATAGTATTATTTTATCCTTATGGTTTTGGTTTGTTTAATAAATATAGTCTTTGGCAGATAGAACTTATGGCTGTTGGTATTTACATCTTACAAGTTCTTTTTGCAAAAATATGGTTAAAACACTTTTCTTTTGGTCCTTTAGAATGGCTTTGGCGATGCTTAACTTACGGGAAATTATTCCCTATTAGGAAA
>CAZRWZ010000022.1:0-18175 GCA_964603745.1 uncultured Bacteroidaceae bacterium
ATTATTTTTGAACTATTTTTTTTACCCATTTTGGCAATATAAATGCACCAATAATTAGGTACGGATAATATGTAATAAATCGCCACAAAAGAGCCATTAGTGCCACAAAACCAAGTGGAATAAATTCTGCCATATAATCGCCAAAAATAGTTTCTACAAAACCTGTGCCTCCTGGCGATGGCATTATCAACATCATAATCCACATAACTAACTGGCGTGCAAATAATAAGAACTGGTCGCCAATTCCACTTAAATAATCAGATTGCACATAGTTGGAACTAGCAAATAAGGCAAGTATCAAAAAATTGAGAACTAAATAGCGAGCAGACCACGAAAAAAATGTGGCAATAAATGCTTTTAACCAAAACCAAAAACCTCTTGTTTTCAGCTCTGCCGAAGCTATTACCATATCATTGCCAACTTTTTCTACAGATTGTTGCCATCGTTTTAAAAAACCTAGTTTAAAAATATTTATTAAAAGTTTTTTTATACTATGTGGGTTAAAAAATAATCCATAGATTATAGCTGCTAAAAATACAAATTTTAAGGAATATCCGATTAATGCAAAATAAAAATATCTATTTGCAAATCCCTCTGTACCAATTTCATTGCCTACTTGAAACAAATCTTGAGTAGAAACTAAAAATATCATCAATGGAAACATAAGGATAAAATAAAGCTCATCTAGTATTGATGTTGCCATTACTATAGCTGTGCTTTTTCCTACGCTAACACCTTCTTTATGAATAAAATATACTGCTACGCTTGTGCCACCAATTGCCGATGGTGTTACTGCTGAGGTAAATTCCCAAAGCAGAATAATATTTATAACGCTTTTCCATTTAAGCTCTTTACCTGCCAAAATCTTAAGGCGAACCATGTAGCCTATATCTCGCGTTAGCATCATTACAATAGAAATGCTAATCCATAAAATGCTGTAATATCCTATACTAAGAGCAGAAAATTTTGAGCTGTCGAATTCGTTGTAAATCATATAAAACACAACTCCTAAGCCAATAATCATAGGAATTATTACCCTTGAAGGTTTAATTTGTTTTAAGATTTTATTATCGTTTTGCTCTGTCATTAAATATTAAGATTTTACTCATATCTCAATGCCTCAATAGGGTCTAATTTCGAAGCTTTTATTGCAGGAAAAATCCCTGAAACTAATCCAACACCAAAGCATAGAATTGCTCCTCCAATTATCCATAGCCAAGGAACAATAAAACCGCTACCTGTTGCAAGCGACACAACATTTCCAATCATTATTCCTAAAACTATACCTACTCCACCTCCTATTTGCCCTATAAGAATTGCTTCGAACAAAAATTGTTGCAAAATTACTTGACGTTTAGCACCAATGGCTTTTCTAATACCAATTTCTTTTGTTCTTTCGGTAACAGAAACAAGCATTATATTCATTAAACCAATTGCGGCACCAAGTAGAGTTATCAATCCAATAAATGTAGCTGACACAGTAACAGTTGTCATATTTTCTAACATCATATTTGCAAGATTATCGCTTTTCTTTATTTCAAAATTAGATTGGTCTATTGTTTTTAGTCCTCTAATTTGCCTAAAAATTCCTTCGGCTTCGCCAATTGCTACGTCTAACAATGTAGATGCTAGAGGCATAACCTGAATTGTATATGAATATTTACCACCAAAGCTGCTTCGAGCGTTTGTTATGGGTATTAAACACATTTTGTCGAAATTATTACCCATACCTGAGCCTTTTTCGCTTAAAACACCAATTACTCTATATTTTGAACTGCCGATAGAGATTATTTTATTGATGGGGTCTTCTTTTTTAAATGTTTTTTCGGCTAAATCGCTACCAATTACTACCGAATTTTTTGATGCTCTTATTTCTTGCTCTGTAAAAAACCGCCCCTTATTTATTACTAAACCTGAGGTGTAAATATAATTTTCATCGGTACCAACCACAGGAATATTGGGGTTTGATTTATATTCTTTAAATTTAATTGTTGATGTGCTACTTGCATTAACAACTATTGAAACCTTAGATGGAAAACTGTATTTTCTTTTAAATTTTTCAGCTTGACGAAAAGTTATTTCTTCAAAAGCTCTTGATTGTCTTATTCCGTGACCTCTACCTGATTTTTGCAAATTCCAATTTACGATAGTAAATGTACTTGCTCCCATGCTCGAAAATTGTTTACTTATAGAACCTTTAAGTGCATCAATAGCAGTTAAAATACCCACTAAAGACATTATTCCTATTGCAATTATAAGCACAGTAAGAATTGTTCTAAGTAAATTAGATTTAATAGAATCTACAGCTATTTTATTATTTTCACGTATTAATTGTAAATATTTAAACATATATTCAATTATAAATCAGAACCATAATCTACATTATCGCTACCTTGTTCGGCCTCATATTTTACACAATCTGTTTCAACATTCATATATTCTGGTTTTTCAAAAATATCTTCTTTAGAATATCCAAGAGTAGAATCTGCATATACTTTTTGCATAAATAAAGCATAAATTGGCAGAGCCATGCTGTGTCCTCCACCAAGATTTGTGCTGTTAAAATGAATACTTCTAACCTCGCCACCAACCCACGCACCGGCAATTAATCGTGGTGTTATACCTATAAACCACCCATCAGAATTATTATTTGTTGTACCTGTTTTGCCTGCAATATCGTTTGTTAATCCGTATTTGTATCTAAGTCTAACTGATGTTCCAAATCTAACAACTCCACGCATCATTTCTATCATCAAATATGCTGTTTGTTCGCTTATTGCTTCTTTTTTATGAGCTTTAAAACTTGCAATAACATTTCCGTCTTTATCTTCAATTCTAGTTACAAAAATAGGTTTTGTAAATACTCCTTTGTCGGCAAAAGAGGTGTATGCTCCTACCATTTCGTAAAGAGTTACTTCTGGTATTCCTACGCATAATGATGGATATGGGTCTATAGGGCTTACAATCCCCATGCTTCTAGCTATTTTTATTGCTGCTTGTGGGCTAAATTTTTTCAATACCCATGCTGATATTTGATTTAATGAATGCCCTAATCCATATTTTAGAGTTATCATTTTCCCATTTGTTTTTTCTGTCCATTTTGCAGTAGAAAATTTTGGTGTGTATGCAGGTTGACCGTCTGGCATATCAAAAGTTACAGGTATGTTTGGTATTTTATAACATGGCGAAAATCCGTTTTGCATTGCTAGTGTGTAAATAAATGGTTTAAAAGTAGAACCTACCTGTCTGTGTCCAAGTTTTACCATATCAAACTGAAAATGTTTAAAATTAATATTTCCTACATAAGCACGAACATAACCTGTTTGTGGTTCAACCGACATAAATCCCGAACGTAAATAATATTGATAATATTTTATAGAATCTAATGGCGACATTATTGTATCAATATCTCCTTTCCAAGAAAAAATACTCATTTTTATTGGGGTGTTAAAAATTATATCGATAGAGTCTTTGCTCATGTGGTTTTTCTTTAAAACTCTGTATCTTTCGCTTTGTTTTATTGCATTACGTTCAATTGTTTCTATTTCTTTTTGACTTACGTTACTTGCAAAAGGGGCTTTTTTGCTGTTCTTTTTTTCTTTAAAAAATTGCTTTTGCAGATATCCGCCAAGATGCTCTGTCATAGCTTCTTCGGCATATGTTTGCATTTTGTAATTAACTGTGGTGTATATTTTCAATCCATCGGAGTAAATATCGTAGTTTGTGCCGTCAGGTTTTGTGTTTTTATTACACCAGCCATAAAGTGGATTGTTTTCCCATTCTAACGAATCTTCGTAATATTGTTGATGATTCCAATAATTCTCTTTTTTTGGTTTGTGTGTTGTGAGTGCCAGTCGCAAATATTCTCTAAAATATTGTGCAATTCCTTCTTTGTGGTCTGCTTTATGAAAATCTAATTTTAAAGGTAAAACTTTTAACGAATCAAAACTTGCTTTATCAATATAGTGGTATTTTTTCATCTGGCTTAAAACTACATTTCTACGATGCAAAACCGTATCAGGGCGACGAAGTGGGTTGAAAAGTGATGGGTTTTTTGCCATTCCAACTAACATAGCAGCTTGTTCTATTCGTAAAGAAGCGGGTGTTTCGTTAAAATATATTTGCGAAGCCGATTTTATTCCTACTGCAAGGTTTAAAAAATCGAACTTGTTTAAATACATTGCTAAAATTTCTTCTTTTGTGTAGTATTTCTCAAGTTTTACGGCTATTACCCATTCTCGCAGTTTTCTAAATGCAATTTGTATTTTAGTTTGATTTCTTTCTCTTGGAAAAAGCATTTTTGCTAATTGCTGGGTAACAGTACTTCCTCCACCTGCATTTTGATTTCCACCAATTATGGTTTTGAAAATTACACGCCCTAAACTTTTATAATCTATGCCAGAATGCTCATAAAAACGAGAATCTTCTGTTGCTATAAGTGCATTAATAATATTTGGCGATATATCGTTATATTCTACTTTTGTACGATTTTCTTTAAAATACGAACCTAAAACTTTGTTGTCAGACGAAATTATTTCGGTGGCTAATACACTTTTGGGATTTGCTAATTCTTCAATACTTGGCATAAAACCCATTTGCCCTTTTGAGATAAGATAAAATAATAATATAACTGAAATTATAGGCGTAATTAATAATATCCATAGTATTCTTATGATTTTTTTAATCTTCTTTTTTTTCTTTGCTTCTGCTTCTTTTTTATTCTTTTGCTCATCACTCATTGAAAAATATTTTAATCTTTATTTTTAATCTAAAAACTTGTCTAAAGTACAAAAATAAATCAAATTGATACTTAACTATTCTATAATTTTAAATTTTTATAGTTTTAGTCTTAAATATCAGATATTTTAGTAACAAAAAGCCGAATAGGTGTGCTAAATGGTTTTTTGGGGAATTGATGTTAATTTAAAGTTCTGATATTTTCTAAATCTTTTTCTAATAATACATAAACTTTTAATAGTACTTCGTTTATTAGCTCCGAGTAAACTTTTATTTTATTAAGATTTTCTTTGTTTCGAGCTAAGTTTATAATTTCTTCTACCTTTTTTTCTACTTCAATCATACCCATATAAGCAATAGCAGGTTTCATTTTATGAGCTGTTTGTGCAACTGTGTCCCAATCTTGTTCGTTAACGGCAGTTAAAATATCTTTTATTTCTAATGAAGATTTTTCAATAAAAACACTAATCATTTTGGCTAGTGTATCGTTATTGTTTTTAGAAATTTTCTTTATCATTTTTAAATTATAAAGATTCTCTTCAGATTTTACAGGTATAGTGTTTGTAATTTCATCAGTATTATTATCGTTGTATTTTTTCACAACATTTATAATTGCATCAAATAATTCTTTAGATTTAAAGGGTTTTGATATAACTTCGTTAATACCTATTTTATAATATTCGTCATAATTTTCTTTATAGGCATTAGCAGTAACAGCTATTATAGGTATATTTTTTATTGGATTATCAAATTTATTTCGTATTAGTTTTGTAGCTGTTAATCCGTCCATGTCGGGCATTTGAATATCCATTAAAATTACATCGTATTTTTTTTCTGAGATGGTCTTTATTACTTCGTTTCCATTTTCTACGGTATCTATATTAAAGCCCCAGTCTTCAACCATTGATTGAACAACTATTTGATTAAATATTTGGTCTTCTGCCAACAAGATAGTTATATTTTTGTCTAGTTGAAATTCTAATTCAGTCTCATGTTCTTTGTTTATTACTAATTCGGTTTGATTTCCTTTAGGATACTCAAGAGTAAAATAGAATCTTGAACCTTTATTTTCTTCACTTTCTACATTTAGTTGGCTGCCTTGCATTTCTACTAAATGTTTAGATATTGTTAAGCCAAGCCCTGTTCCTCCATATTTTCTTTGTGTATCGTTATTTGCTTGAGTAAAACTATTAAAAATATATTCTAATTTGTCTTTAGGTATTCCAATGCCTGTATCAATAATACTAAAAGCTATTTCGTAAGCTTTTTCTGTTTCGGAAATTATGCTAATATCAATATTTACACTTCCTTTTTCAGTAAATTTTATGGCATTATCAGTAATATTTAATAATATTTGGTTTAAACGTAACGGGTCTCCTTTCACAATAAGACCATCGCCACCATATGATAAATAGTTACAATTTATTTCGATACCTTTTTGCTTTGCCGAATAAAAGGCTGTGTTGATAACCGATGTTAAAACATCTTTAATTCTAAAACTAACATTTTCTAATGTAAGCTCATTACTTTCTATTTTAGAAAAATCTAGTATATCATTTATTATTAACAATAGATTTTCTGCAGATTTTGTAATTACATTTAAAAATTTAAATTGTTTTTTAGTTAAATCTGTTTTTAACAATAATTCTGTCATGCCAATTATCGAATTCATTGGTGTTCTAAATTCGTGACTCATATTGGCTAAAAAAGTAGATTTTGCTTTATTGGCTTTTTCGGCCTCTTCTTTAGCTTTAATCAACTCTTCTTGATGCTTTTTTTGTTGTGTATTGTCTATTGCTATACACCTAAAACCTGCAAATTGTGTATCTTCAATTATAGGATTTATATACACCTGAGATTGTGTTAATTTACCGTATTTATTAATAAAAGTAAGTTCTTTATTAAAAACAGGAGGTTTTTCGTTATCAATAATTTCAGATTTGTAATTTATAAGTTGTGTATAGCTTTTAGTATCTAAAATATCTTTTAAACTTAATCCATTTTGGATATCAATTATATTGTAAGATGATTTTTGCAAACCATTTTTATTTATTTCTGTAATTTCTAAATCTGAGTTTACTTCAAAAACTGTTTCAGGTAATGTTTCTATTAATTGGGTTAAGTGTTTTTTATTATTTTTTAAATTATTTATTGCATTTTCTCTATCTGAAATATCAATTACTACACCTTCTATTACATTTCGTGCGGCATCGTAAATTGCTGATATAGATACCGGCCTTTTTTCGCCATTTACAATAAATGCTACATCAAAATCGTGAATATCGCCTTGTTTTTCTAGGGTTTTAAGATATTCGTTTGCAGTGTCTAACACAAAATAATCTCTAACATGGCAATTTTTTCTTATGGCATCGTTTATAGATTCAAAGCCAAGCAGTTTTGCAAAATAGTTGTTACCATCAAGTAATTTCCCATCGTCGAAACGAGTAGAAAAGAAACCAACAATATTAACATTGTTAATGTTATTAAGATATTTGTTTGTGTATTCTAATTCTTTTTCTAACCATTTTATTTCTGAAATATCTAAACCAAATGAGATAAAAAGATTATCGTTTGCTTTAAAATTACCCCAAATATGTTGTAATTTTTTTCCGTTTTTAGATATTGGATAATATTCTCTAAAAATTCCGTCACATTTTAATATAGAGTTTGTGTTTTTTTTGTGATAATTTGATTTTGGATACAGTGCTGCAAGAATATTCTCTTTTTCTTTTGCTTCTGCGGCGGTATATTCTGTATATGTTTCGGCAAGTTTATTCCATAATACAACTTCGCCTTCTGCATTAAAACCTGTTATCATTACAGGTGCATTAGAGTATATTGTTTTTAATATATTTTCTGCTGATTTTAGTTCCGATCTAAGTTCTGTTTTAACTTGTTTGTCTTTTATCAATAAAATAAATACGGTGTTTTCATTCCACACGCCATGTTCTATACTAACTTCAACCGGAATTATATCTTCATATTTACATTTTAAATTTGTTTTAACAATTTTTGGTGTTTGAGAAAAAGAATCTATTAATTCTTTTTTTGAGAAATCTGTAAAAATAGTTTCTACATTTAAGTCTTCAATTTCGTCGAAAGAATACGAACTTGTTTCTTTAAATTTATTATTAAATGTAATTAATGTACCTTCGGCATCAACAATTACAAAATAATCGTTTATTGTATTTAATAATTTATCAATATTTTGTTGATTTTCAAATGCGTAGTTTTCTAATTCGCTAATTGTTACCAAAACCGCTATTTGCTTTATTATAAGCTTGATATAACCAATTAAATTATCATTAAATTTTTTATCTAATTCTGAAATTAATAATAAGCATGCAATTTTTTCGTTGTTAATGCTTATTGGAAATAAGTGTACATTGTTTTGTGTAATAAATTTTAGATATTCTTCTGTATTGTTGTGGTCTTTATTTAAGATTGTATAAGTGTTTATTTTGTCTATAATATCATTGCATATTATGTATTCTGGTATGCTATTATCATTAAAAAAAATTGTGCTAGATAATAATTTAGGTCTATTTTTGTCAATTCCTTTTAAATATATTGCAGAATGCAAAACTTCATCAATATTATTAATGTCGTCAATAATTGCATTAAATTTATCTTCTATATTAGCTAAATTATCTGTTTTTTCAGCCAATTTAATCAATCTACTATACAGTTTTTCAGCATTGTTGGTAATCATGTTATTTAATTTATTGTTTATAAATTACCCTCGAAATCTTGTTTTAAAACAGAGATAACTCTTTCTATTTCTGTTTCAAGCAATTCTATTTTCTTAGGAATATTTTTTATGCTCGTTTTGTTTTTTGAGTTCTCTACAATTTCTAATAAGTATTCTTCTGCTTGGTCTATTTTAAGATAACCAAATGCAGGTTTCATTTTATGAGAAATGGCAAAAACTTTATCCCAATTTTTTTGTTTTGCAGTAGCTTTTAATTCTTTTAGTTCTTCTTGTGTTTTTTTAATAAATACTCTTATCATTTTTATTTTAATATCCTCGTTGCCTTTTGATAATTTATCTATTATTTCGAGGCTGTAAATGCCATTGTTTTTTATTACAGGCTCGTCTGTTTCTTGAATATTTGCTGTGTAAATTCCTAATGCTTTAACAATAGAAATAAATAGTTCTTGCGATGTAAATGGCTTTATTATTAAACTATTTACATTGTAATCTTTAAAGTCGTCTATGTTTTTGTAAATATCACCTGTGATAGCTATTACCGGGATTTTTGCATTTTTTTCTTTGCATTTTAATTTCATATGTTTTAATGTTTCTACACCATCCATTATAGGCATATGTATATCCATTAAAATTAAATCGTATGTGTGTTTTTTTAACTGTTCTATAACTTGTTCGCCATCTTCAACTATATCTATTACACAATCCCAATTACGTGCCATTGTTTTAATTACCATTTGATTAAACAATTGGTCTTCGGCTAATAATATTCTTATATTATTTAATTTTTGAGTATTATCTTCTAAATTATTTATATTTTTTTCTTTAGATTCTAAAATTAAATTAAACGAAAAAATATTGCGTCCTTGTTCTCCTTTTAGAAAGTTTAATTCGCCGTTAAATTCATTTATTAGGTCTATTGTTATATTCAATTTTAATAAATCGGTAATAATACAGTTTTCTATTTTTTTAGTTGGATTTTTAATTAATTCATTTACTTTATCTATTTCTTCGTCTAATAATCTTTTGCTATCATTTTTAATAAAGAAAGTTATATTTAATGTATCTGTTTTCTTTTCTTGTATTTTAACTTCAAATTCAATTGTTCCTTTTTCTATAATTGATTTGGATAAACTAACAACATTATTAATTATTCGTTTTATTTTTTCTTTATCATCTATAATTAAAAAATTTTCCGAAAAATCTTGTTTAAGTTTAAAGTTAATGTCTGTATTTTTAAACTTATTGCTTAGTTCTGTTTTAATTTCGTTTATTAAAAACAGAAAATCTATATCAGATTTATTGTCGCTAGTGTTTGTTATGCCTTTTATTTCTTGTATTAATTCTGAAAGAGATTCTGATGATTTTGATATTACTTTAAGAAAATCGTATTGTTTTTCTGATAATTTTGTGCTTTCAATTAGGTTAATCATTCCGCTTATTGAGTTAACAGGATTAACCATTTCGTGTAAAATTTCAGCAATTAAATTGTTTTTAGGATTTTGAATTGAATTAACTGTCTTTTTTGCTATTCTTATTTCTTCTTTGGCTTGAGTTTCGTCGCTTATATCAATCATTAAACCTCTAATGCCAATATTATTTTCTTTTTCGTTAATTACACTAGGGTATATTCTAAAAGGAATTACATTTCCTTTTTTTGTTTTTATTTTTAAATCTAAATGTTCTATTATTTTGCCATTTAAGATTTTATTAAAATTATGTTCTAATGTAGATTGTCCTTCTTTTATTGATAAATCAATTAGTTTTATTTTATCAATTATTTCATCGGAGCTAAATCCTATTTTGTTTAATCCACTTTGATTGATAAACGAAAAAACGCCATCTTTGTTTACCTCAAATATTGCTTGAGATAGATTGTTTGTTAAATTTCTAAATTTTTCTTCTTTTTCTATTAGGGCAAGTTCTAACTTTTTTTGTTCTGTAATATCGGCTGTTATTACATATTTTCCATATAAATTTTCATTTATATGCGATTCTGAATATCTATTAAGTATGCAAATATGTTGACCATTTTTTTTGTTAATCCAAAATTCTAGCGAGTTAATATTGTCTTGTTCAGATATTTCAGAAAGTCTTGCTTCTTCTTTTTTAATTGCTAAATCTTTTAATGAGTTTAAATTCAACAATTCTTTTCTCGAATATCCTGTTATTTCTACTAGTCTGTCATTTACATAAACTATTTTATCATTTTCGAAAATACTTACACCATTTTGTATGTTATCTACAGTTTTTCTAAATCGTAGTTCGTTTATTTTTAATGCGTTACGGTACTCCATCATTTCAGTAATATCATGCACATTTCCAATTATATACGATGATACTTCGTTTTTAATAATTCTATAACTATCGCTAAACCATCGATATTCTCCCGATTTAGATTTAAATCTGTACATTACCGAAAAATGAGAATTCTTAGAGTTATTATCGCTAACAAGTTTTGCAATTATATTATCTGCATTTTCTAAATCGTTTGGATGAAGTAAAGATTTTAAATCTTCTTCGGAAAATTCAAATATTTCTTCTTTTGTATATCCTGTAATATCTTCTATTGATTTGCTTAAATATTCATATTTTCCGGTTTCAATGTTTAATTTGTACAACAATGCTCTAGAGTTATCAAATATTTCTGCTAATACATTTTTTGTAGCGTTTTCAATAGAGTTATTTTTGTTAGTATCATTTAAATCTTTAACAAATGCAAATATAATTTCTTCATTTTCGATTTTTTTATAAACTAATGTTATACTTGCATTAAAAGTATCAGTGCCATTTTTTAGGTGTGTCCATAAAAAATTTATTTTTCCTACACGTTTTACTTGTTGAATTTTTTCTAAAGCAAGTTCTCTAGATATTTCGCCGTTTGGTTGTTTAAATGGAGAGAAATTTATTGAAAACGGAGAATCCATTATTATTTTCTCGTATGTAGCTCCAAATACTTCTAATGATTTTTTATTACAATCAATAAATTTATTGTTATTTATCAAGAGTATTGCATCATTAGAGTTTTCATATAGCATATTGTATTTTTCTTCAAAGCTAATATTCTCAGTAACATTTCTATAATTATCAGATAGGTTATGAACTATGCCTTCAATTGCAATTATTTTATTGTTTTTATCAAACATTGGTGTTTGCGATACTTCAAATAATCTTTTCTCGCCATTCCTGTTTGTTAGCTCCACCTCAAAAGAGGGAATTAATATACCTTCTTTGCTATATAATTCAGCTTTTTCGAAAACTTGTTCGGTAAAAACATCTATTTTATTTAGTTTTAAATATTGTATAAATTCATCTTTTGTATATCCTAAAATATTTTGAAGTGCGTTGTTTATATATTCAAAATAATTATCGGGTAAGTGTCGGTAAAAGAAGTAATCATTTCTTAATGCATATAAAAGTTTATTTTGTTGTTTGTTAAGCTTTTCATTGTCTTCTCTATTTTTTATTAATTCATCAATTATGTTTTTATTTGTAAAATAAATTAATACTACTAATATTAATGAAATAACTATAAATCGTATTATTGAATACAATACAATTGCATGTATATCAATAGAAACCGTTTTTAATAACATGGGTGAACTTAATAACCATGAGAAAATAAAACTGGCTATTATTAATATAAATTTTTGACGGAATTTTAACCGAATTTTTTTAAGAATCTCCATTTCTTTTATAACAAACTCTAATTAAATAAATATTTATATCATAAATAATTCATCAATTTACTTAATAAATGTTTAAATTCCAAATATTACTGCATTATTGTTTGTTAATTAAAGATTATCAAACAGTTATATTTTTACAATAAAACTACAATATTCTCAAGCTTCATAGCTTTTAGGGTTTTATATTTTTTATTTGTTTAAAATTTTAAACTCTAAGAAAAATAAATTTACATAAATTTCCGACAAGCTAAATGGATTGAGCATATACCATTACATTGATTTTTTAAATAACTTAATCTTAGACGAAGATTCAAGTATTTTTCTAAATACATCAAAAATTAAAAATATATAAAGCATAATAAATGTTAGCCAAATTACTGAGATATTAAAAATAAATGTTGGTATATTTTTGTTACCAAGCCTTTTCACAGGTGCGTAAAAATGAGCTCTTCCCCATTTATTTTTAGGAAATTTAAAAATTGGATCGGATATCTGAATTAATTCATTATCTGTTTCTTTAATTTTATCCATTTCCATTTTGTTGGTAATAACATCTGCAAGATTATCGTTATAATTATTTTCTCGTAATCTATTAACTGCTTCTTCGGAACCTAGTTGTTTTACTAATTCGGTATAAACCTTGTCTTTTGCACTTGTTAACTGGGTTCTTTTTTTCATTAATCCAACCGAAATATCGTGGATATATGTTCTTATTTCTTCAGCTATATCAGGGCTAAAGTCTTTCATATTAATTTTATCTATATTAGGAAAATCTAATTTTACTCGTTGTTTCAACTTTATAATCTCATTTTTAAGTATTCTTAAATTCTTTTCGTTTTGTTCTTTAAAATCTTCTTTACCTAATTTTGCTTCTACAATGTTAGTTTTTGCGAGTAATTTCTCGGTTAAAGCTCCTTTTATAAAATCAATATCGCTAATTTGTTTATCTATTTTATAGAAATGAACTTCGTAGTCGTTATTTACAAATTGTGTAACAGCAATGGCTTCGTATGCCCATCTCGATGTCATTACATCTCCTACAAACGGAACATATTTTGCCGATGCTATCGACTTATGAAGTTTATCGAACTTAACAACCAAACCACTTAACAAAAGTTGTGGAACTAAGATAAAAGGTATTAATATGTAGATTGTTACAACTGAGTTTAATGATGATGAAATATTTAATCCTAGAATATTTGCAAAAGCAAATGTTGTAAATAATATTATCCAAAAATTAAAAAACATTCCTTCAATTCCTAATATTAAATTACCAACAACTACAAAGCTTATTGATTGTATTGCAGATATAAATAACAGAATAATAACTTTGGAATTTATGTAACTAAACCTACTCAGATTAAGAAATATTTCTCTTTTCAGTATTTTTCTATCTTTAATTATTTCTTCGGCACTAACTGTTAAGCCAATAAATAATGCAACCACCACCGACATAAAAATATAACCGGTAAAGTTCTCGTTTTTGCCAAAAACATATACATCTCCTGCTACATATTTTGTAAAATACCCAAGTATAACAGCCAATACAGGGGCTTCAAAAAATGTTAAAAGTAAATATTGCTTATTTGTAACTTTAGATAAAACATCTCTTGTAATATAAATAAGAAATTGTTTAAACTTGCTAGGTATTTTAAAGTTATTTGCAGGTATTTTTATTTTTTTATTTTCTTCTGGTAACTTAGCGTCAAGATTTTTTCTGTAATATGTGTACCATTCGCTTGATTTTATTTTACGTTTTCTTGTAAGTTTTCCGTATTCATCTACTACTTTTGATTCTACAATTTGCAAAACCTGTTCTGGGTTTACATTACCGCATGTATGGCACTCGCTTTCGTCGGCATTTGCATAGTTTGCGTGTTTTTTAAAATAAACTACTGCATCAACAGGGTTTCCGTAATAAATAGGATGCCCGCCTTTGTCCATAATTAGTAGTTTATCAAACATTTTATAGATGTCTGATGAAGGTTGATGAATATTTACAATTGCTAATTTACCTTTTAGTGTTTGTTCTTTCAAAAGATCCATTACCATTTCCGAATCCATTGACGATAAACCTGATGTTGGCTCATCAACAAACATTACAGATGCTTCACGAATAAGCTCTAGTGCAATATTTAATCTTTTTCTTTGCCCTCCAGAAATAAATTTATTAAGAGGGTCGCCAACTTTAAGATTTCTAATTTCAAATAAATCTAATTCGTGAAGTGTTTTTTCTACTTGCTCTGCAATTTGCTCATCGTTTAAATCTCTAAAACAAAGTTTTGCACTATAAAAAAGATTTTGATATACTGTAAGTTCCTCTATCAATAAATCGTCTTGAGGTATAAAACCAATAACTCCTTCTATATGTTCATTTTCTGTATAAACATTATAGCCGTTTATTAATACTTCGCCTTTTTGTGGTTGCAAACTTCCGTTAAATACATTTAATAATGTCGATTTTCCGGCACCACTACCGCCCATAACACCAATAAGTTCGCCTCCTTCGGCATGAAAATTAAATTCTTGAATCCCATTAGGACTATTCTTAAATTTAAAATCTACTTTTTTGGCTTCAAAAACTACTCTATCGCTACTAGCCGAAGCTAAAAATCTGTTTACAATATCGCTATAATAAATTGGGCTTATCTTAGAACTACGTATTGATGCACCTTTGTCGAACACATAACCCCAGTCTGGTTTTATATGATGTCCGTTTAGCGATAGGGAATCAGAACCATAATATTTTAATATATATGTATTTGTTGATGGTATATTAAGTATGTATATTTCACCATCTAATTTATCGCGTTGAATATGTTTTAATCCTTTGTGATTATCAAGAACTTTTTCGCTAATAACTAATAATGCCGATTTGTTTTTGATATCCTTGGTTTTGTTAAACAAGAAATTCTTTGCGTTTAGGTATTCTTCTTCAGGGATATTAAAGATATCTGCTACAGTTTTAACAAATTCTAACTCGTTTTCGGTAATTTTTTCGCCATAACTTATAAATTCTATAAGCTGTAACAACACTAAAACTTTTTGTTCTTGACGAAGTTCTTCGTTAATTTTTTCACAAATCATTAAAACTTTTACAGAACTTGAAGATAATTTTTTCTTACCTTTCTTTTTATTATTTGCAGCATAAAACTCGTCAAATACCTGAATATACTCTTCTACTAAATCTTTACTAAGTTGTTTTTTTAAATACGATTTAACTATTTCTCGTCCTTCGTTTGTTGCTTGATCATTGTCAAAACTAGCAATAATTGCAAACAATCTCATTAATGCTTTTAGTATGGATTCGCTCATATCTTTTTTTTGCTAAAATAATAAGTTTAATATTTTTTACAAGCCTATTTTAGAAATATTTACAGACTAAAAAGGAGTTTTTATTAACAAAATTTAATAATTCGTATGAAATTTTATATTAATTTAAATATATTTTTAATAAAAAACAGGCTGTTCAACGTATGTGTTTTAAGTATATCTGTTTAAAATTATTATATTTGCAAGCTTTTAAATATGAGATTAAATAATACACATATAAATACAAGGTCATTAATAATAGTTTTATTAACATTTTTGTTGGTTGCTTATGCTCCAGATAAAAATAATAATATCAAACCATTAAATGCCAAAAAAATATATAGAAATACTGTTCAAGCATATATAAATTATAATTTTATTACTATTAAATCGAATTTAAAACTAAATATTTCTGATAAAAATTATAATTTAAAAGCAAATATTAGAATTAAAAAAGATAGTGTTATTTGGATAAACCTAAATCATTCAACCGGTTATCCTGTTGCAAGAATACTCCTAACCCACGATAGTATAAAGGTTTTAGATAAAATTCATAAAAAATATTATAGAGGAGATTATAATTCTTTAATGAAAAAGTTTAATATTAATTTTTCGTATAATACAATTCAAGGTATTTTAACAAACGAATTAATTGCTTTTACAAAAAAACGAAAACCAAGTAAAATTTTTGAAGATTATTACTCCTATATTGATAGCAATATGTATATTATTCAGAATTTTAACGATAGAGTTATCAGAAAGCAAACAAAAAAAGCTAATACTTCTTTTATTTGCGAAAAAACTATTCTTAATTCAAAAACATTTAAAATTAACAATATCATAATTGAAGATATTAACGAAAGTAGAAAATTAAATATTTCTTATTCAGATTTTAAAGAACTTGGAGATTTTACATTGCTTGAAGATTCTATTGTAAATAAAAATCTATTTCCCGAAAAAGTTTCTTTTAAACTTCAGGTTGATACAACTTTAACAAATTTTAATTTAAAATATTCTAAGATTAAAATAAACAACGAAACAAAATTTAGTTTTAAAATTCCGGATTCTTATTCTACCGAAAATTTATAAACTAAAATAGTGTATATTCTAGAAGAAAGTAAGAATAAAACGTGTTCCCTTACCTACTTCACTTTCTACTTTAATTTCACCATCATTTTTTTCGATAAATTCTTTACATAAAATTAGCCCAAGCCCTGTGCCTTTCTCGTTATTTGTTCCTAAAGTAGAGGTGTTTTTTTCTATACTAAAAATATTATCTTTTATTTCTTTTGGCATTCCTATTCCAGAATCACTTACGCTTATTTCAATAGTGTTGTTGATGGTTTTTGCAGAAATATTAATTTCACCACCAGGTTTGGTAAATTTAGATGCGTTATTAAAAAGATTAATAAGTATTGTTTTAAATGTATAATTATCAACATTTAAAACAATATCTATAGGTATGTCAACATTTATTTCTATTGCTTTTGTTTTAGCTAAATTACAATGTTTTTCAATTACTTTAGATACAAAAATATACAAATTTATTTTTTCTTTTTTTATCTCAATATCTTCTTGTTGTGAACGTGCCCAAGTTAATAGGTTATTTAAAAGGTCTAATGTGTTATTAGCAGAATCCTCAATTTCTTTTATATATTTCAATCTTTTTTCATCAGAAAACAAATAATAATCTTCGCTTAATAAATTTGAGTATCCTAAAATTACATTGAAAGGTGATTTTAAATCGTGAGCTATTATCGAGAAAAATTTATTTTTTGTTGCATCTAGTTTTACTAAAGTATCATTTGTTGCACGTGCTTCTGCGTTTAATTCTTCAACCTTATCTCTTTCTTTGCTTAAAAGAAAATTGGTTTTAAATAGTTTGTAAGTTTGTTTGTTTTTAATGTAATTAGTGAAAACGCCAAGTATTATAAAAGGAGATATATTAATAAGAACAAAGTGTACATCTTCAATATTATCAAAACGATAATACATTGCAAATATTAATATAATAAATGGTAAAACAAATATGAATAGGGTTTTAATTAGATTTGTTCTTAATTCAATAACAACAACTACTAAACCTACAATTGTTCCTATTGTAGATGATATTATTCTTGGTTCATCTCCTGAATGAATTAAAATTTTAGCATATAGTGCAATAGGGACTATTGCTAAAATCATAGTAAACAATAGAGCTATTAATTTTGTTTTTTCTTTAAAGAATAGAACTATTATTAATTCTATAATTATTAAAATAATTAAAGGTAAACGAGTGTAACAAGAAGCTATATTGTTAATAATAAACAAATCGTTTAGTAACATTAATCCCAAAATTATAATTCCGGGTATTACTTTATAAAGGATGTTATCAGCAATATATTTTTCTTGATATATAAGAAATTTATTTTTTATTATTGTTTCTTTATCACTCATTAAGCAATAATTTTTATTTTTAGTTGTTGTTAAATATTCTTATCCAAAGGTATAATTTTTTATAGATATCTCAAATAAAATTTTAATTTATTATATAACAAATTTATACTTTAGAGGACTTCTAATAATTTTTTTGTTGAAAAACTAATTTTTAAAACTCCCCTTTATACAATTTTATATTGTCGAGCTTAATAATTTCCTTTCTTTTTCAGAGACTGTTTTTCCGAGTATAGGAAGGGTCAATGTCATTAAGTTAAGACGTAAAATCTATAATTTAAGCGTCATTGCGAGG
>CAZRWZ010000023.1:0-4679 GCA_964603745.1 uncultured Bacteroidaceae bacterium
ATGCTATTTTCTTTAAATTAAAAGTTTCTTGTTCGGTTTTTACAATCATTGTTAATTCTTTTCCTTTATATTTTAATAAAGTAGATTTTAACTGATGTGATGCATCAGGAATTGGCAAACCTCTATGGCTGTCAATAGGCATTCCTCTTGTATCTAGCACATTGTCTTTTAAATTAAGAGGCACTCTATATTCTTTCATTAATCTTTTTCCTGATGCTTTCCATTCTTCGTTACTTAAATTACTTTTTCCAAACAAAGCACAATGGCAAGTGCCATATTCTTCAATTTCCTCATCAATATATTTGCAAGGACATATCATTGCTTTGTCGTTTTTTTCGCCACCAGAAGGGTCAAAACAAGGGCAAAGCCTTTTTTCGTATATCCCTTCCATTTCCGATAACCAAATTTTTAAATTTGTGAGTATCATCTTATTTGGGTTTACATCGTAATTCTGTTTTTTTGCGTATCGGTTAATCCATTTTGTTTGTTTATTAATTTCTTTTTTATACTTAAAATAATCTTTAATAAAAGATATCATCATTCTTATCATAGGGAACTAATTAAATGTTAAATTTTTTTATTTTGCCAAAAAAACCATATTATTTAAAGGGGTTTGAATTTCGCTAATAAATTTAGCAAATTTCGGATAATTTTCTTTTGATATAATTGTTTTTGGGATAACAATATTTCTTGTTATTATTATTTTTCCATCTTTTGTAATTATAGAACTTATTTCAAAACTCATTTCAATTTTATCATCTTTATACGTATTAATTATTCCTGCTTTTGGTTTAATAATAGTATATCCTTGAGGTATATTTTCAAACACATATTTTTCTGTAATATTATATGTATCATGTATTTCGTAAGGATTTTCTCTGTTTTTCCCTGTTAATTGAATATCAATTTCTTCGGGATTAGGTAATTTTAGATATATATAATTATCTTGGGTTTTATAAAAATTATTAATTTTTGCTTTAAAGCTAATTTCTAAATTTTTATTGTAATTATCTAAATTTTTAAACGCAGGTTCACCTATAACATTTATAGATTTATCAGAAATATCGCTTGTAAACCATATCTTACGTTTTTTTTCTGTCTCATTTTTAAAGCTTCGGCGTAGTTTAAAATCTTCTTTTCCTTTAAGTGTTTTTGTAAAATCGGCATTAGCTGTAAAATCTTTATTTAGTTTTATATTAATATTTCTACTTATTGTAGATTTTGTATCAATCTTATAATCAATAAGTTTACCTGTATTATCATTAAATATTAAATAAGCTTTTTCAAACCAAGTTGTTCCAAAAGGCATATATTGACTATGTAAACCAATAAGTGTTCCGTTATAATATGCATAAACAGTTGTTATTGCATCGGAGCAAGCTGTGTTTTTGTATTGCGGAATATCGGTATTATAAATTACTAACACAGGTTTAATTTCTATATTTGCCGCTTTAGCCATTGCTATAAACAAAGCTGTTAGCTCTTTTGAACTGCCAAATTTTTGATTTAAAACTTTTTTTGGTTCTTGAGGCGTTAATCCATCTTCGAGTAAAGCATATTTAAATTCAAAGTTATCTTGAATAAAAGCATATATTTTTTGTAATTTTTGTTCGTTACTCATTTTAGAGTCTTTGTAATCTTTTACTAAGAATGCAACATCTTTTATATTATAATCTACAGAGTTAAATTGTTTAAAATAAACATTTGCGGCATCAGCCCAGTTTGCTTTTGCCGAATAAAAAATAGGTTTACCTATTATCGAAAGATTTGGTTTGTTTTTTTCATCTTTTATTGCCGGAATGTTTTCTACTGTCCAAGTATAAACTGTTTTATTTGCTTTTTCAGACTTGTTTAATGATATATCTTTAGATGAGCTATAATTAATTTGCATATTTTTATCGAATGCTATAGAAAAAACTTTTTTAAGATATGGATTTTCTTCTTGCATTTGCTCTATCCCAGAGAAAAAACTGTTTGGTTTTTGTGTTATTGTGTAATTAACTACAATAAAATCGTTTGGTTCTATTGCAGGGAAATTAACAACTTTTTGTCGCTGGTTTATATACTCTGGCGAATACATTGTTAGATATGTTCCATTATCGTGTATTGCTTCTTTCGGAATATCGATTTTTTTGCCATCTCTAACCGAAAAACACTCGCCTAATTCAACAGTTTCAATATTTGCGTTATAATCTAGTTTTACATCAGAATAACGATTTTTACCCTTGTATGTTAATATTTTTTTAATGTAAAAAACATGTTTTTTTGATGTTCCGTCGGCACTTACATTAATATCAATTTTTGTAAAAACATTTATAGCCGATGCTTCGGGATATTTATCGGAGTTAGGAACATTTTTAATTAGTTCTTTATAATCTTGTGCAAATGCACTTGTTATTATTGTCGATATTAAAATTATTATTAATTTTTTCATTTGTATAAAATTTATTTTCAATATTTTTTATAAAATATTTACTGTTTATTATTTTTTAAGTTAATTGTTTTTGGCGATTCGCCTACAATATATAATTTCTCTAATTGTTCTAATTCCGATAGTTTATTTTTTAAATCTTTATATTCTTCTTTTTTAAAATGAATACGATTAGAACTAAATGAAACTTTAGCTGTAAGCTCTTTTTTATCATCAGATAATTTACTTGTACCACTAAGCTGAAATCCTTTGTAATCTAAATCTATAGCTTTAGGTACAGAAACTTCTGCAACCGGATTTGCAAAATTTATTTTTTCATTAATATCAACACTAAAAGTATTATCTATTTTAAACGGATAGTTTCGTTCAGATAGATTAAATATTTCCATTTCCCAATTATAAATAAACGACAATGAAAGTTTAGATGCTTCGTAAGGCACAAATACGTGATTATCATCTTTGTCGATATAATTAGGTATTTCAAAATTTGCTGTCATTACAATATTATTATCTTTGTCTTCCGGATTAGAAATGGTATATTTTGTAATTACAGCTGCCGGATGAATTGAGGAAACTGTTTGCTGAAGCATTTCTTTACGTTGATTAGGAGATTTACGCATTAAAGCACCACGAATATAGGTGTCTGCTAAACCGGCGTAAGTAATTTTAAGACTTCCTTTTGCATTACGATTTTTATCAATTTTCATCGATAAATCTATATTTGTATTGTTTCTGTTTGCAGAAGAAATGGGAACGATTTTTAAATCGGCTCCTTTTTCTCTGGCAATTAAATAAGTGTTATCTTCTTCGTATTGAGGCAAATAGTCTTTTGAAGTTTCGTTTGTAGGGTCTAAAATATGCAATGGCTCTCCTTTTTCATCGTAGGCTATTGCTATTGCATGATTAAACCACATTACTGGTGCTTTATGATTTAATTGCATTCCTGCCGAAATTAAAATAACATCGCTTGATATGCCTGCCTCACGAAGCATTGCAACAAGCAAAGCTGCCTTGTCTCTGCAAACTCCTCCTCGTGTTTTAAATGTATAAGTTACATCATGAGGTTCTAAACCTGGGCGATTTTTTTCTTTATCAACACCTAAATAACGAATTTTTTGGGCTACCCAGTAAAATAGTTTTGATATTTTTTCTTCGTTATCTTTTGCATCTTTCGTAAGTTCTGCAACTTTATCTTTGATTGCTTTATCTGTTTTAAGATGGTCTTTTACAAGACTATAATACCATTTAGAAATATATTCCCAATTATCTACTGTTGTAAACATAATATAATACGAGAAAAAATCGTTATCGTCCATTCCCGGCTCATAAATTATTTGAGGGATATAATCGAAAGAGCAAGTATAAATATTTTTATCGGCTACTGTTTTTTGTTCAAATTTTGCGAGGTTTTCTTTTTTATTGATATGAATTACATTAATTTTTAAATCTTTTGGAGTAGTTAGCTTATAAAAACTTTTATAAATAGTAGAATAATTTTCGATATCGATTCTATCGAAATAGTTATTTTCCATAGGCGATTTATGTGTTATATTTTTGCCTATTTCGTGAACAATATCTCCTACTTCTAAGTTGGGAATATTGCCTGTAAGTATCCAGCCTGTTTCGGTATAAATATTTGAAAAGCCACCAAATGCACTTTGGCTTACTTTTTTTAATACTTCTTTTGTATTTATTTTGTTTACTGTTCCGTCAGCTTTTATTACTTCAACTAAACTAACTTCAACAGTATCGTAATTAGAATCGTAGCCATAATACAACTGACTGCTTTCTTGTTTTCCTTGCTCGTTAAGAATTTTAGAGAAACTTTCGTAAATAGTTGTACCTAAACATTGTTTGTTGATTGTTGTTTCTTGATTTTCGATAGAAATAGTTGACGATTCGGGATAATCGTTTGCCGTAATCTTTTGTAATGTTTTAATTGCAGTTTCGTAGTCTGTTTTTTGTGCAAAAGACACTGTTGCAAACAATAAAGATAAAAAAAATAGTTTTATTTTCATTTTAAACTTTTTTTAGTGGAGATGTTTTTAAAACAATCTCATTGTTAATGTTTTCAAAAGTAATATTTATAATTAGTGTTAGCAAGAAAATTTTATAATAATCCTGAATTCAATAATCTAAATTGGGATATTTAATTCTCTGATACTTGCGAACTCAACGCAGTTAATCTTTACTGATTAGGATTTTAAAGGTAAACCTGCGGATTTTAGCTTGCATCGTGTGGTTTGCC
>CAZRWZ010000023.1:4779-6840 GCA_964603745.1 uncultured Bacteroidaceae bacterium
TTATTAGTTTTAGCTTTTGGTTTTCTTCCATAAAATAAATCGTCCATTTTCAAAGCTACTTCTCCAAATACGTAAGAATTTTTTATACCCGTTCTAATAAAGTTGTGCATTATATTATTTGGGTGCGAAAAAGGGCAAACTTGAATACATTTTCCACAATCGGTGCCTGTTATAGCCCAATAAGTAAAACAAGCTTCGTGATTTATTTTCCAACGAATAACTCCTTCTTCGTCTTTCATTTTATCAAATGAAATTGCATTTGTTGGGCAATTATCTGCACATTTCTTACAAATTGTGCAAAAATCTACAATGCTCGATTCGTATTTATACTTGTTTATTATTAGTGGTATATCGGTGGTTACAACAGCAATTCTAACTCTTGGACCTAGTTCAGGAGTCATTAACAAACCCATTCTGCCAAATTCACCAAGTCCGGCATCTTTTGCTACAACAGGGCAAATTAAATCGTAGTTACCATCAAAATGGGGTTTTGCCGAATAGCCTAAGTTTCTAATAAATTGCGTTAATTGTGTAGCAATTTTTGCAGATTCTAAATATTGTTGAGATGATTCCATTATTGTTTCAGCCTTTGGAGCTGTGTCAATCATATTTTTATCCATTTCAACTACAAATGCTATGGCATATTTATGATTATTAATAATTGCTTTGCCATATTTATCGCCTCTGCCTTTAATATTATATAAATGATGCGGTTTTAATTCGGTTATACCAATATTTATTGCTCCAATTTGCTTAATCCATTTTTTGATATACCCAGTTAATTCTTGTGTATCAATGTTTTGTGTTTCTTTAAGTTTTTCATTATCAACAATAGGTATAAAACAATTTACAGTATCAAAATTGGCATCGGAACTTGCAAACTTAAATTTGTGATATTCGGTAGTTCCTTTTGAAAGCAAACCAAGTTTTTCTCTAAATTTATCGTCTAATATTTTTTTGTCGGGATTGTTTTTGTAGTATTCTTCAAATCTTTGTGTTCCTTTAATTAACTCATTTCTAGAGAACATTATATCTCTTTCGTCAAATTGAGTTTTTACAATACCCGGCTTAACTTTTATTTTATTTTTTAGTGGAATTATAAATATTACAAAAACAATAAAACTGATTGAAATAGTTAAAATATAAATAATATTATTTGCAGAAAAAAGAAAGGTAAGGAGTAATATAAAAAATAAAAAACTTGCTGATAGAGCCGAAATAAGAGCTGCCCTTTTTTCGTTTTCTTTAATGAATGTATAGGCAAATAGCAAGAAAACAATCACAAAAGTAATTAATATAATACTAGCAATTATTTGGATATATACTTCCATCAAAATGAATATTTCAATCAAAAGTAACTAAAAAAGCAAACTACGAAGTATAAAAAGCTTTATTTTTTCAAATAAGATCTATAAAACAATATAATTACAATTACACTAACAGTGATTGATGCATCAGCAATATTAAACACAGGTCTAAAAAACAAAAATTCTTCGCCTCCCCACAATGGAAACCAATCGGGGAAATTACCTCTTATTAAAGGAAAATAAAACATATCTACAACTTTTCCATAAAGGAAAGGGGCATAGCCTCCTGTTTCCGGAAATAATGTAGCAGGATTTGTTTTTATAATGCTTTCGTAATAAAAAGGGCTTTTGTTAAAAATAGTTCCATAAAATGCACTATCTAATATATTGCCCATTGCACCGGCAAAAATACCTGCTATACTTAGCATATAGCCTGTTGCAACTTTAGTTTTAGATAATTTATAAATATAATAACCAATAAATCCTACAGCAATAATTCTGAAAATACTTAAAGCAATTTTACCAAATTCGCCTCCAAGTTCAAAACCAAAAGCCATTCCGTTGTTTTCTGTAAAATGTATAATAAACCAATTGCCAAAAATATTATATTCTTGCCCAATAAACATATTGGTTTTTATCCAAATTTTTAATGCTTGGTCTATTATTAAAATTAATATAACAAATAGCCCTGCTTTTGTTAATTTATTCATCAATAAAAATTTTATTTGTAAAAGTATCACAAAACATTATATAA
>CAZRWZ010000023.1:6940-17699 GCA_964603745.1 uncultured Bacteroidaceae bacterium
AACCCTTCAAGGTTTTTGATACCTTGAAGGGTTTATAGTTTTATTCTTTCAACTTTACAAACTTTCAACTTATAGTTTATCGTCTATTATTTTTAGCATCAATACTTAGTGTGGCGTGTGGTACAGCTCTTAATCTTTCTTTTGATATAAGTTTGCCTGTTTCGCGACAAACACCGTAAGTCTTATTTTTAATTCTTATAAGTGCTGCCTCTAAATGTTGAATAAATTTTTGTTGACGCATTGCCAAACGGCTTGCTTCTTCTTTAGATAAAACAGCAGCTCCTTCTTCTAAAACTTTAAAAGTTGGCGATGTGTCTTGTGTATCGTTACCCGAACTATTATCTATAGATTGACGTAGAATGTCAAAGTCTTTTTTTGCTTTTTCTAATTTTTCAATTATTATTTCTTTAAATTCTTGCAGTTCTTCTTCGTTATATCTTGTTTTTTCTTCCATCACTATGTCCTTTCTTATTTTTTATTAATTTTAATATAAGTTTTTACACTATTTTCAATTTCTACGAGAAACTCCTCGTTTTGTTCTACATTATCAGACAAAATTATTTCGTCGGCTAATGTTTGAGTGGCAATATAATCTTTATAATTTAAAATCGCCTCGTTTATTTCGTCTTGTTTTCCAATTTTTATTAAGATTCTATCAACAACCTCAAATCCTAAATCTTTTCTAAAGTTTTGTATTCTGTTGATAAATTCACGTGCAATGCCTTCTTGCTTTAATTCGTTGGTAATTGTAACATCAAGAGCTACAGTATATTTTCCGTCGTTTGCAACCAGCCAACCCGGAATGTCTTCCGATATTATTTCAACATCTTCCATTGTTAAAATAATTTCTTCGCCTGCATTGTTTAAAATAAACTGCTGTTCGCTTTCAATTTTTGCAATATCTTCTTGCTCAAATTTTGCTAAAGCACCGGCAATAAATTTCATATGTTTTCCATATTTTGGACCAAGAGTTTTAAAATTTGGCTTAATCTTTTTAACCAAAACACCCGAAGTTTCTGTTAAAAACTCTAATTCTTTAACATTTACCTCCGATAAAATTAAATCTTTTACCTTGCTAATTTGCTTTTCAAAATTACTATCCAAAATAGGTATCATAATTTTTTTCAATGGCTGACGAACTTTTAAACTTACTTTTCTTCGTAAACCAAGCACCATAGACGAAACTTTTTGTGCAATTTCTTGACGTTCTTCCAATGATTTGTCAATTAGTTTTTCATCAAACTCGGGGAATTTTGCCAAATGTACCGATTGCTTATTTCTACCTGTTGCCGATGTTAAATCGCCATAAAGTTTCTCTGCATAAAATGGTGATATTGGTGCCATAAGTTGTGAAACTGTTTCTAAACAAGTATAAAGTGTTTGGTAAGCACCAATTTTATCTTCGTTATATTCTCCGCCCCAATAGCGTTTACGGTTTAATCTAACATACCAGTTACTTAAATTTTCGCTAACAAAATTTTGTATTGCACGACCTGCTTTTGTTGGCTCGTATGTTTCGTAATTTTCTTTTACTTCTTTTACCAAAGAGTTTAGTAAAGAAATTATCCAACGGTCAATTTCAGGACGTTTTTCAACAGGTATTTCTGCTTCCGAAAAATCAAATCCATCAACATTTGCATAAAGCGAAAAGAATGAATAAGTATTATAAAGTGTTCCGAAGAATTTACGACGAACTTCATCAATACCTTCTACATCAAATTTTAAGTTATCCCAAGGCTGTGCATTTGTTACCATATACCAACGCAATGGGTCTGAACCAAATTTTTCTATTGTAGAAAATGGGTCAACTCCATTGCCCAAACGCTTCGACATTTTCAAACCTTTTTTGTCTAAAACCAATCCGTTTGAAATAATATTTTTATATGCCACACCATCAAACAACATTGTAGATATTGCGTGAAGCGTAAAGAACCAACCACGAGTTTGGTCAACGCCTTCGGCAATAAAATCGGCAGGATAAAATTTCTTTTCGTCAATTAATTCTTTATTCTCAAATGGATAGTGCAATTGTGCGTAAGGCATTGCACCGCTATCGAACCAAACATCAATAAGGTCTAACTCACGGGTTAATTTTTGCCCTGTTTCCGATACCAAATAAATATCATCAACATACGGACGGTGTAAGTCTATTTTTTCGTAGTTTTCTTTTGAGTAATCGCCTACAATAAAACCTTTTGCTTTAAACGGATTTTCTTTCATAAAGCCCTTTTCAACAGATTTTTCAATCTCGTTGTAAAGTTCTTCTACCGAGCCAATGCATATTTTTTCTGCTTTATCCTCGCTAACCCAAATTGGTAAAGGTGTTCCCCAATATCTCGAACGAGATAAATTCCAATCTTGCAAGTTTTCTAACCATTTACCAAATCTACCTGTTCCTGTCGATTTAGGTTTCCAATTTATAGTTTTGTTCAATTCGAACATACGTTCTTTATACTCTGTGGTTTTTATAAACCAACTATCTAAAGGATAGTATAATACAGGCTTATCAGTACGCCAACAATGTGGATAATTATGCTCGTGTTTTTCTACTTTAAATGCTTTGTTATCTAATTTTAGCATTACTGCTAAATCTACATCAAGTGTTGGTGCTTTTTCGTCTAATGTATTATCGTAGGCATTTTTAACGTATCGTCCTGCATATTCTGCATATTTTTCTTTGTTAAGATAATCCTTAACAAAATTCTCGTCTAAATCTTCAATTCTAAAGAAACGACCTTGCTTATCAACCATTGGTTGACGAGTATCTTCTTTGTCTATTAAAATAAGAGGAACAATTCCTGCAGCTTTTGCAACTCTATCGTCATCAGCACCAAAAGTTGGAGCAATATGTACAATTCCTGTACCGTCTTCGGTGGTTACAAAATCGCCTAAAATTACTCGGAAAGCATCTCCATCGGGTTTAACCCAAGGGATTAATTGCTCATAAGAAATACCTTCTAAATCTTTGCCTTTGTATTCTGCTAATAATTTAAAAGGAATTTTTTTGTCAGCTTTTTTGTATTCGGCAAAATCGAGTTCGGCATTTTCTGCTTTAAAATATGCTGATACTCTATCTTTTGCTAAAATTACAATTATTTTTTCGCCTGTGTATTGATTAAAACTTGCTACTTTCACATAAGTGATACCCGAGCCAAGAGCCAAAGCTGTGTTAGATGGCAGTGTCCAAGGTGTTGTTGTCCAAGCTATAAAATGTACATCATTGGTAAAATCGCTATCGAATAAAAATTCTGATTTTTCGTTCTTAACAATCTTAAACTGAGCTACTGCTGTTGTATCTTTTACATCTTTGTAGCAACCCGGCTGGTTAAGTTCGTGTGTACTTAAACCTGTTCCGGCTGCCGGAGAAAAGGGCTGGATTGTATATCCTTTGTAAAGTAAATTTTTGTTGTAAAGACGTTTCAATAATGCCCAAAGTGTTTCAATATATCTATTATCATAAGTGATATACGGGTCGTTCATATCTACCCAATATCCCATTTGTTTTGTTAAATTTTCCCACAAATCGGTGTATTTCATCACATCTTCTCGGCAAGCACGATTGTAGTCGTCAACAGAAACTTTTTTGCCTATATCTTCTTTTGTGATACCAAGTTTTTTTTCTACACTTAGCTCAATAGGTAATCCGTGAGTATCCCAACCGGCTTTACGTTTTACTTGAAATCCGTCTTGTGTTTTGTAGCGACAAAAAACATCTTTAATTGTTCGTGCCATTACGTGATGAATACCCGGCTTTCCGTTTGCCGATGGTGGTCCTTCGTAAAATACAAATGGCTTTTTCCCTTCACGTTCAGTTATACTTTTTTCGAAAGTATTTTCTTTCTCCCACAAATCAGATATTTCTTTGTTTATCTCTGATAGGTTAAATTGCTTGTACTCATTAAATTTACTCATTTTTTCGCCTCTTTTTTTGAATTTTGCAAAGATAGTAAACAATTAGTAATTAACAATTAATAATTTATAATTAGCCTTGGAGCAATAGAACAATTTAAACTAAAGTATATAAGATATATAAGGGCATATAAGATTTTAATTTATAATGCATAATTAACCATTTAGGGTCTGCCGAGAAACGCATAACAGGTTGTTACAAAGCTACTTAATCCAAGATACGCTATTGTAAATGCAAACTTTTTAAAACAGATGTACTTATAAGTTTGCATTTACAAATGTTAAAATCATAGTTTTGTGCTTGCTCTGAGGTGTATTAGTTTAGTTATTTTTTATCAAATCCTTATATTCTTTAACGCCTTTAATAAAGAAGTCGAAAACTATGCTACGATTATAAATTTCGGTGTGTTTGTAGTTTGTATTATGCTTTTTATTTTCGTGTCGTTTTGGTTTAAATTTTTTAATATTTGAGTAAAATGCAAAATGTGCCTTAATAACTGCTATAAAATTCTTAAATTCAAATCCTAGTAAAAATTTTAAGCCTGCCACCCCGTCAAGAATCATTCTAGCAACAAAAATACGATGGAATTTTTTGTCTGACAGGTTTTTATATAATAAAAAAAGATTATTTCTAAAATTTAGATATGTTTTAAACGGATTACTCTCGTCGAGAGTAGCACCTCCAACATGATAAACCGTAGAATTTGGTGTATAAACTATATTATAACCACGGTTTTTTAATCGCCAACAAAGGTCTATTTCTTCCATATGAGCGAAAAAATCTGCATCAAAGCCATTTGCTTCGTGAAACAAGTTAGCTTTTATAAAAATACATGCTCCCGAAGCCCAAAAAATATCAGCTTGTTTTTCGTATTGATTATTATCTTGCTCAAAAACATTAAAAATTCTTCCTCTGCAAAATGTATATCCATATTTATCAATCATACCGCCTGCTGCTCCTGCATATTCGAGAAATCTTTTGTCTTTATACGATTTTATTTTGGGCTGAACAGCTGCAATTTGCTCATCAGATTTTATTGTATTATATAAGCCATCTAACCAGTTTTCTGTAACTTCTACATCAGAATTTATTATAACATAATACTTGGCTTTAATTTTTTTTAATGCAACATTATAACCTTCGGCAAAGCCATAATTTTTATCGTTAATTACAAGTTTAATTTTGGGATATTTCTGCTTAATAAAATTTATTGAATTATCGGTAGAGGCATTATCAACAACGTATATTTCGGTATCTTCTCGTTTGCTATATTGCGTAATACTCGGAAGAAATTCTTCTAAAAGCTTTTCTCCGTTCCAATTTAAGATTACTACAGCAATATTTATCATCGATTATATATTTTTTACAAAGATAATATTTTTAATTCTTAAGTCTAAGTACATAACAAAAAATTACTAATTCCCTTTTTTTAAAGGGTGTTTAGTTGTCTTGAGATTTTCTTACAATAAATATTAAACCAATAAAAATAATTAGAACAAATATTAAAATAGCAATAGCTCCAATTGTAAAATACATTCTTCGTTTATTTACCTTCTTTATCATTAATAATTCTTGTTCTTTCAATAAAAGAATTTCTTTCTGTCTTTTTTGTTGTATTATTTTAATACTATCTAATTCTTTTGAAAACGCTAAACTATCTATTATTACAATACTATCCACTTTATTAAAAGCGTTAATTATAGGCTTAGAAATTCTTGGTTTTCCATTTAAATTAGCAGAATCTTGTGCAAATAATTGTATTGAAAACACAATAAAAAGAGATAAAATAATTAGTAATGTTTTCATTATTCAATAAGATTTGTTAATTCAAATTTATTTCCATCGAACAAATCTTTATCACTTATTTTTATTTCGGGAATAACCAATAATGCCATAAAAGATAAAGTCATAAATGGGGCATATAAATTAGAACCTAATTCGTTTTTTACAATATGATTTAATAATTCGTATTCGCTAGCAACTTTTTCTATTGGTGAGTTTGTCATTAAACCGGCAATTTCTAATTGTAAATCAAAGATTTTTTCGCCATTATAAACTGCAATTCCCCCTTGGTTTTCTACTATCTTATTTACAAGCTTTACTATATCATTATCTGTAACTCCACAAGCAATAATATTATGACTATCGTGAGCTATACTGCTAGCTATAGCACCATGTTGCAATCCAAAGTTTTTAATAAATCCCACAGCAGGTTTCGACTTTTTATATCTGTTATAAACTACTATTTTTATAATATCATTTTGTATATCTGATAGTATTTCTCCTTGCTCATTTTTTGGTAAATTTTCTAAACTTTGTTTGGTTAATAAATCTCCATCAAAACAATTTATTACTTTTATTTTTTTGTTTTCTGTATTATAAATTTTTATATCATTTTCTGTAATTTTTTCGGCAACAAAATTATTCAATTTTTTATTCTCAAAACCTGAAATATTAACTCTTTGTCCGTTAAAAATTTCTTCTCCGTTAATATATGTTTTTAAAACAGAAAAATCTTTTAAATTATTAATAATTACAAAATCGGCACTATTATTTTTTTGCAAACTTCCAACATTTAGGGCATAGTGTTTTATAGGATTTATGTTTACAGCTTTAATAATATTAAACAAATTTAGGCCTTTTTTAAGGCTTCGTTTCACAAGTTCGTTTATATGCCCAAGCATTAAATCATCGGGGTGAGAATCGTCTGTACAAAGCATTATATCATTCGGATACAAATCTATTAATGAATAAAGAGCTTCAAAGTTTTTTGCAGCACTTCCTTCTCTTATTTGAACTTTCATTCCGAGTTTTATTTTTGCTTTGGCTTCTTCAATTGTAGTACATTCGTGGTCGGTTGAGATGCCCGAATGTACATATTTTTCTAATTCATCTCCTTTTAATCCCGGAGCATGACCATCAATTGGCATATTTAATTCTTTTGCATATTTTAGTTTATTATGCACATCTACATCATTAAAAATAACTCCTGGGTAATTCATCATTTCTGATAGAAAATGCAAATCTTTATTCTTTAGTAACTCATGCACTTTGTCAGAATTAAGTACAGCTCCCGAAGTTTCAAAACCTGTTGCAGGAACACAAGAAGGTACTCCAAAATAAAATTTCATTGGAGAAAGTTTAGAATTTTCTATCATAAATTCTATTCCTTTTTCGCCAAGTACATTTGCAATTTCGTGTGGGTCGGAAACCACAGCCACTGTTCCCCATTTTACAGCCTGCTTAGAAAATTCTAAAGGTGTTATCATAGAACTTTCGATATGCACATGCGAATTTACAAAACCGGGCAAAATAAAATTTTCTTCAGAAATTGTATCATCTTCAATAATATCAATAATTTTATCTTCAGAAATTATCAGTTTCCCTTTGTATATTCTTTCTTGTATTGCGTCAACTATATTACCTTTTACTTCAAAACGCTTGTTTTTCATAATAAATAATTTGTGTTCCACGTGGAACAATTTTTATTGTGTATTTAAATATTTTGAATATTTTCACTTTTTGTTCCACGTGGAACAAAAAAGTTATCTTCCAAATTTTATTAATAAAACAGAAATATCAGAAGGGCTTACTCCAGGAATTCGACTTGCTTGTCCAATATTAGTAGGTTTTATCTTTTTTAACTTTTGTCTGGCTTCCGTAGAAATGTTTTTCATTGCCGAGTAGTCAAAATTATCGGGGATTCTAACTTTTTCTAATCTTTTGCCTTTTTCTGCGTTATTTCTTTCTCGTTCTATATATCCAGAATACTTTACTCCTATTTCACAACTTTCGAGCTGTTCGTTGGTTATAGCATTTATATCAACATATTCTTTAAGTAAAGAATCAATTGCTACTAAATTTTTTAAAATTACTTTTGGTCGCAAAACCAAATCGAAAAGTTTTGTTTTTTGTTTTAATGCTTTTTCTCCTTGTTGCTCTAAATATGAATTTACTATTTCGGGTTTTGTTGATGTCTTTTTTAAAAACAAAATTAATTTATCAACTTTTTTATATTTTTCTTTAAATTCTAAATATCGTTTTTTCGAAATTAAACCAAAAGAATATCCATATTCGCATAATCGTGCATCGGCATTATCTTGTCGTAACAAAATTCTGAACTCTGCACGCGATGTAAACATACGATATGGTTCATCTACACCTTTAGTAACTAAATCGTCGATTAAAACGCCTATATATGCTTGATCTCGCTGCAAAATAAAATTTTCTTTATTATCAATGTTTAAACTAGCATTTATCCCTGCCATTAAACCTTGTGCTGCGGCTTCTTCGTAACCTGTTGTTCCGTTTATTTGACCTGCAAAAAATAAATTTTCTACAAGTTTTGTTTCTAAATTATGTTTTAATTCAGTAGGGTCGAAATAATCGTATTCTATTGCATATCCGGGACGATAAATTTTAACATTTTCTAAACCTTTAATTTTTCGTAATGCTTGCAATTGCACCTCCCATGGCAATGAACTAGAAAATCCATTAATATAATACTCGTTTGTATCAACTCCTTCGGGTTCTAAAAACAGTTGATGGCTATCTTTATCTGCAAAAGTTTTTAACTTGTCTTCAATACTTGGGCAATATCGTGGACCAACGCCTTGTATTGTTCCATCAAACAAAGGGCTAAGCTCAAATCCTGTACGCAGTGTATCGTGTACATCAACATCAGTGAAAGCTATATAACACGAACGTTGATTTTGTACGGGTTTAGTTTCTGACGAAAACGAGAACTTTTCGGGTTGCTCGTCTCCTTTTTGCTCGTCGAGTAAATCAAAATTTATACTTCTGCCATCAATACGTGCGGGGGTTCCTGTTTTTAGTTTTTTAACCGAAAAGCCTTTTTCTATAAGTTGCTCCGATAATCCGAAAGAAGAATTATCGCCTGCTCTACCACCAACTATCTGAGTTTTACCAATATGCATTAAGCCATTAAGAAAAGTTCCGTTGGTTAAAACCACAGCTTTTGCTTTAATTGATATGCCCAAAATTGTTTTTACTCCAACAATTTTATTGCCTTCAAAAATTAGTTCGTTAACAGTATCTTGAAGCAAATCGAGATTATCGGTGTTTTCTAAAAGGCTTCTCCACTCCGAAGAATAAATCATTCTATCGCACTGTGCACGTGGGCTCCACATGGCAGGACCTTTAGATTTATTAAGCATACGGAATTGTATTGTAGATTTATCGGTAATAATTCCCATTCCACCGCCAAGTACATCAATTTCGCGTGCAATTTGCCCTTTTGCAATGCCCCCAATGGCAGGATTACAACTCATTTGTGCAAGTTTGTTCAAATCCATTGTTATTAATAAACTAGATTTTCCCATACCTGCGGCGGATATAGCGGCTTCGCAACCGGCATGCCCTGCTCCAACAATTATTATTTCGTAGTTTGGAAACATAATTTGTAAATTTGCAACAAATATACATTAAATATTTTTTTATTATGATTTCTAAATTATATCTATCGGTTTTTATTTTGTTGATGAGTTTAAGTATGTTTGCTCAAAAATATAGTCTTAAAGGAAACATACTTAACTGCAAATCAGAGTATTTAGAGATTTCTAAATATAATTTTAATAATAAAAATTATATCGATAGTATTAAAATTAAGGACAATAAAATTTATATTGATTTATCAGGGTTTGAAAAAGGTATGTATAATATCAAAAATAAATACATGTCGGTAGATTTTATTTTTAATGATGAAAATATTGAAATGATATATGATTGTGGTAAAAAAGAAAATGTTATTATCACAAAATCTGTTGAAAATAAAATACTTAACGAGTTTTTTGATTTCTACGAAACTAATAATTTATCTTATACACTTTTAAGCCAGTTGCAAAATTATTATCCTAAACAAGATGATTTTTACAATGATATTATTGATAAAATAAACCAACTTAATCAAGATAATATTGATTATATTGATAGTATAAACAAAGAATTTTCTAAAACATTGGTTTCTGAAATATTACAACTTTATATGCCAAATAAAACAGATTTTTTAGATACAAATGTTTTGTATAGCAATGATTTAAAAAATACGGTTTTTCTTGGCGATTTAATTATTTCGTATATAAATACATATCAGAAAAAAAACTATACAAAAGAACAACAAGAAAATGCTTTTAAACCCGCTATAGATGTAATTTTTAATACTTTTAAAAACAATCCAAGTCTTTCGATAAATGTTGCCGATTATTTAGTTGATAAATTTAGATACTTTGAATTTGATGAAATTAGTGAATATATTGCCGAAAAAACAAGTGTTTATAAAAACGATAATTGCTTAAAAAACACTATATTGCAAAATAAATATAATAATATTACAGCTCTTTTAAATATACAATTAGGCAAACAAGCACCAAATTTTAATATCAGAAAAAATATAAATTTATACGATATAAAATCGGAATATAAATTGTTAATTTTTTGGACAAGTTGGTGTTCGCATTGCGAAGAGTTTATAGATAAGTTAATTGTAAACAATAAAGATTTACCCGATAATATTAAAATTGTAACCTATTCGTTAGATTTTGAAGAAAAAGATTGGAAAGATATAAGTAAAAAATTTCCGATAACTTGGATAAACCATTGTATGTGTAACGATGCCACCGAAGCTGTTCCAGATGCTTATGCTGTATATTCTACTCCTGCTGTTTTCTACCTCGATAAAAATAATGTTATTATTGATAAACCAAAAAAGTTTGAAGATATTGAGGGATTGATTTATTAAATGGCTCTATTGCTCTATTGCTAAATGGTTCTATTGCTAAAAGGCTAATTATGCATTATTAATCGCACAAAGTGTAAATCTATTTGGATAAA
>CAZRWZ010000024.1:0-17663 GCA_964603745.1 uncultured Bacteroidaceae bacterium
AATTTTGAGCAACAACGCATAAATCGGACTTTATAGACAAGCACTACTTAGTATTATTTTTTTAGACACCTCCTAAACCCACTAAAAAAGCGAGGATTCACACCTTAAGTAATATAAAAAGAAGATAAAGTATTAGTTTCCCCCAAATAGAGGGTCAGTAATGTTATTAATATCAAAACTTTTAATTATCTTTGCACGATGCTAAAAAAATGGGCTAATATATTGTTTATTCTTATTGCAACATTGTTGATTACAACATCTTGCAGTAAATATCAACGCTTGCTAAAAAGTTCTGATTATAAAAAGAAATACGAGGCAGGTGTTGTATACTATCAAGAAGAAGAATATTACAAAGCAAAAACACTTTTTGAAGAATTAATACCAATTTTACGAGGTACAGACAAAGCAGAAAAGGTTTATTATTATTATGCATATTGTCATTATAACCTTGGAGAACAGGTGCTAGCAGGATATTATTTTAACAAATTTGCTATAACATTTCCTAACAGTGTTCACACAGAAGAGGCTAGATATATGAGTGCATATTGTCAATATTTAAACTCTCCCGAACCAGAATTAGACCAAAAATACACTTATATGGCTATTAATGAATTTCAACTTTTCATTAATAAATATCCAAAAAGTACTTATGTTGAAAAATGTAATACATATATGGATAAACTTAGAAAAAAGTTAGAAACTAAGGCATATATTTCTTCAAAATTATATTATAATTTAAGTGATTACAAAGCAGCAGTAGTTGTTTTAAATAGCACTTTAAACGAATTTCCGGATAGTGATTACCGTGAAGAATTAATGTTTATTGCTGTTAAATCTAATTATAAATTAGCAGAAAACAGTATTTATAAAAAAAGAAAAGAAAGATATCAGAATACAGTAGATTCCTATTACGAATTTATTGATGAATTTCCTGAATCTAAATATATAAAAGAAGTACAAAGGTACTACGAACAGTCAGTTAAAAAAATAAATTAAAGAAATATGGATTATAAAAAGACAGAAGCTCCGAACAACACATTAACACAAAATGTTATTGATTTATCTGAGCAAACAGGTAACATTTACGAAACTATTGTTGTTTTATCTAAAAGGTCGAATCAAATTTCGGTTGAATTAAAAGAAGAACTAAACGCTAAATTAAACGAGTTTGCTTCTTATACCGATAATTTAGAAGAAATTTTTGAAAATCGTGAACAAATTGAAATTTCAAGATTTTACGAAAGATTACCAAAACCTGTTCTTATTTCTTTGCAAGAGTATATGGATGAGAAAATTTATATTCGTAATCCTGCCAAAGAACAAAGATTAGTTTAATAAATCGAACCCTATATGTTAAAGGGAAAGAATATAATTTTAGGAATAACGGGAAGTATTGCCGCTTATAAAGCAGCATATCTTACCCGTTTGTTCATTAAAGAAGGTGCTAATGTTAAAATAGTTATGACTCCTTATGCAAAGGAGTTTATAACACCTGTAACACTTGCAACACTTTCAAGAAATACTGTTCTTATAGATTTTTTTCATCATGATGATGGTGCTTGGAACTCTCACGTAGATTTAGGAATTTGGGCAGATTTAATGCTTGTAGCACCTGCAACAGCTACAACAATTGGCAAAATGGCAAATGGAATTGCCGATAATCTTTTAATAACAACATATCTTTCGGCAAAATGCCCTGTAATGATTGCTCCGGCAATGGATTTAGATATGTTTAAACACCCATCTACTAAAAAAAATATAGAAAACTTAAAATCTTACGGCAATTTAATTATTGAGCCAACAACAGGCGAATTGGCAAGTGGTTTAGATGGTAAGGGTAGAATGGAAGAACCTGATATTATTATAGAAAAAGTAAAAGATTTCTTTTTAAAAAAAAAAGACTTTGAAGGAAAAAAAATAATGTTAACTGCTGGTCCTACTTTCGAAAATATTGATGCAGTTAGATTTATAGGTAACTATTCTTCGGGTAAAATGGGATATGCAATTGCCGAAGAGCTAAATAACAGAGGAGCTGAAGTAAGCCTTATAAGCGGACCTGTTAATATTCAAGTAAATTCATCAATAAAACTTATAAAAGTTAAAACCGCAGAAGAAATGTATAAAGCTTCTGTTTCCGAATTTAAAAACTCGGATATAGCAATAATGTCGGCAGCAGTTGCCGATTATCGTGCAAAAAATATCTCTGATAAAAAAATAAAAAGAGAAACTTCGGAATTAACAATAGAACTTGAAGCAAATAAAGATATTGCAGCTGAATTAGGTAAAATAAAGAAAAAAAATCAGATTTTAGTGGGTTTTGCACTCGAAACTGATAACGAAGAACAAAATGCAAGAAAAAAAATAAAGAAAAAAAATCTTGATTTTATCGTGTTAAACTCAATGAAAGACAAGGGTGCAGGATTTGGAACAGATACAAATAAAATAGCAATAATTGATTATTACAATAAAAAGTTTAATTTTGAGTTAAAATCAAAAAAAGAAGTAGCAAAAGATATAAGCAACTTTTTAGTTAAATATTTATGATAAAAAAAATATTCATATTAGTATTATTGTTTAGTGTATTACACAGTAACGCACAAGAGTTAAACTGTAGAGTGCAGGTAAATGCACAAAAAATACAGGGAACTAATAAGCAGGTTTTCGAAAATATGCAAAAAGCCATTTACGAATTTATGAATAATACAAAATGGACACCAAATGTTTTTTCTTTCGACGAAAGAATAGAGTGTACTATTCAAATTAACTTAACAGAACAGGTTTCAACCGATAGATTTAAAGGCACAATGCAGGTGCAATCTAACAGACCTGTTTATAACACAAACTATAATTCAGTTTTATTAAATTTTAGAGATAATGACATTGAATTTCCTTATGTTGAATTTCAAAGTTTAGATTTTAACGAAAATACTTTTACCGATAACCTCACATCTATTTTAGCATATTATGCTTATATAATTATAGGCTACGATTACGATACATTTTCAGAGTCGGGAGGCGACCCTTTTTTCGAGATAGCCCAAAAAATTGTAACAAATGCACAAAACTCAGGTGTAACAGGTTGGAAAGCATTTGAAAATAAAAGAAATAGATATTGGATAGTTGAAAATTTGTTAAGCTCAAAGTACGAAGGCTGTAGAATTTTTATGTATAAATATCATCGTTTAGGTTTAGATGTTATGGAAAGTAAAGTAGCAGAAGGAAGAGCTGAAATTGCCGAAGACATAAAACTTCTACAAAAAGTATTTAGAGATAAGCCAGATCCTCAATTATCTTATTTAAAACTAATTTTTGATGCCAAAGCAGATGAATTTGTAAATATCTTTTCTGAAGGATTCCCCGATGAAAAAAATAGAATTTATAATATCCTTAAAGAAATAAATCCTTCTAATTTAGCTAAATACGAAAAGATTAAAAAACCTGCAGCAGGCATGTAGGGTCTGCTGAAAAGTTATGAATATCCTAAAAAGGATAGAAAAGGTTTGGTTAATTTCTAGGGGATTTGGGGGTTTCCTGCTTTACAATTTATCTAATAACAGTTACATTTCCAGATTTTTTATATTCAATACCATTATTATCGGTATATGTAATTAGCCAATAATATGTACCATTGCTTGCATATCTATCGTTATTTAATTTACCATTCCAGCCTCTATACAAATCATTAGATTCAAAAATAACTTCGCCCCATCTATTGTAAATTTGCATATTAAAATAATCTAAATTTATTCCTGAACCAACAGCAATAAATTCATCATTTATACCATCATTGTCGGGGCTAAATCCTGAGGGAACATAAAGTGTTATAGGTTCTGTAACTTTTACAAAAGAATTTACTGTATCTCTACAGCCTTTGTCGGAAATAACAACTAATGTTATTTTGTATTCATTTGCCATTTCAGGATATCTATGGATAGGATTAAATATTATTGATGAATCTCCGTCTCCAAAACTCCAATTTACATCTGTAGCACCAATAGTGTAATTTATGAACGACACCTCTGGTTTAAGAGTGCTTACTAATTCAGGATTAGCAAAAAATTTAGCTTCGGGCAATCTATAAACTTTTATTAAACTATCAATAGTTTGCGATGTTTTGCAACCCTCAACAGAAGTAACAATAAGACTTACATCAAAAATACCGTAATGTTTATAGATATGAATAGGATTTTTATCTGTTCCTATATTAGAAGGGTCGTTATCTCCAAAAAACCATTCGTATGTTTGCCCTATATCGTCAGATTGTTCGTTAAAATGCACCGTTAATGCTTGGCAACCATATTGTATATCAGGCATAAAGCTTAAAGGTGGATTTTCCAGAACCTTTACATCAACAGATGCTGTTCCTGTTGGAGAACCACAATCATCGCTAATTGTAATAATATATGTTGATGTTTGATTTGGATACACAATAAAATTACCTGAAACAGTATCACCGTTTTGTAACACATAAAAATAATTTTCATTACCTCCTTGGGCATCTACAATAATATTTAATGGGTCGCCTGGGCATATTTGTTCTTTATTACCGGTTGCCGTTGCAGTAATAGGTGGTAGAACATAAACTTTTGCATATGTTATATCGCTTATACAATTATTTGCATCGGTTGCAATAAGCGAGTATTGTGCTTCGTTGGTTGGCGATACATTTATTTCAGTGTTTGTTTCTCCGGTACTCCATAAATAAGTATATGGTGGATGTCCGCCTACTACTGAGGCTGTTAAATCTTGACTACTGTTTAAACAGATAGTGCTTTCGCTAGGAAAAATATTAGCTACAACAGGCATCGGTTCATCTAATTCTATATCCTTAACAACTAAAACACAATTATTTGCATCGGTAATAGAAAGGTCGTAAGCCCCTCCGGGTATATTATAAATATTTTGATCTGAACTGCCATTAGACCAATGGTAAGAATAAGGAGAAACACCTCCTGCCATAGAAATTACTATACTACCTGTATTTGAATTTAAACACAACAACTCATGTGAAATTATTGTACATTTCATTATTGTAGGTTCTGATATTTCAACGCTATCAGTAATAACACAATTATTTGCATCGGTAACAGTAACAAAATGAGTTCCTGCATATATATTCTGATTATTATTAGAATTAGCTCCATTACTCCACAAATAGGAGTATGGCATTGTTCCGCCACTAACACTAACAGAGGCATTACCTTCGTTAGAACCATTACATAATACATCATTACTTGTAATATTTGTACTTAATGGATTGGCAGGAGCCGATAAACTTGTAGTAACTGTAATGAAACAATTATTTGCATCAGTAACCGTTGCAGTATAGCTTCCTTCTGTTAGTCCTATTGCAGGGTTAGTTGTTTGCGATGCAATATCATTCCATAAATAAGAATATGGAGGAGTAGCATTTTGTGCTACAATACTTGCTGTTCCGTCGCTACCACCAAAACAATTAACATTGGTAGAACTTGTTGTTGCTGTTAATTGGCTTGGCTCTGTAACAGTTGCACTGCTTGTTGATGTACAGCCGTGAACATTTGTTACAGTAACGCTGTATGTTCCTATAGAATAACCTGTTGATGTTTGTTCTGTTTGCCCATTATCCCAAATATAAGTATATGGTGCATCAACTGTTGTGTTATGTACTACACTTGCTGTTCCGTCTGCCCCCCCATAACAAAGTGGTTCTGTTATAGTTGTTGATATATCTGCTCCATCATAATAATTAATTATAACATCATCAGCGGCAAAACATCCTGCAGGATCATATTCTGTCCAAGTAAATGTATATGCCCCATAAGCATCAGCAGTTGCAATTGCCGTAAGCGATGTTGTATCATCAAAGCTAACATTTCCGGGACCTGTTACAGTCCAAGCACCCGAATTTGCTGTATTAAATAAGCTAGCATTTAAATGAATTGATAAACCACAAATGCCATCGTCTATACCTGCATTTGGTATAGGCAAAACACAACAATGTAAATCACTTGAAGGGTAAATGTATACAGGAACTAAAGTATCGTAAACACAACCAAAATCATCGGTTACAGAAAAAGTATAATATTCTGTGGTATCCATATACGAAGGTATAGCAGTTCCTACACCATTAAGTTGATTTGTTATATTATCTCCACTCCAAGAAAACAGAGTAGAATCATATGTATTACCAAATTCCCATAAAGAAGATATTAATGTTGTATCCCAATTAATAGACCATGCAAAAATATAACCATCATCTGATGGTATATTGTCAACAACATGTATAGTCCAATCTCCGTTTAATGGGCAACCTATTAGGTCGTCCCAGTTGCCGATAGCTTCATAAGTTCCACCGGGAAAATATTGTTGGTTTGTAACTTGCTCTCCGTCATTATCTGTATATGAGTATGTTGGAGCATTGTTACCAATGCTTTCTATTGTACCATTAGTTGCAGAAGGACTCCAACAATATGTATATGCATTTCCGGGATTTGACGAGTTATCTGTAGGTTCTCCGAAATACTGATTTCCAATAGCTTGATCAGCATAACCATCAAAAAGTGTTACTTCTTGACCATTCGGACAAATTATACTTATTGTTAAATCGCCAGAATAAGAGTGTTCTAAGTCTAAACAAATACTTTCTATATCAGTAGAGCTTGTAAATGTTGCCGTTGGTTGAAACATATTATATGTTAAAGATGTTTCGTATGAAGTTCCATCGCCATCGGGTAAAAAAGTGGTATCGCCGGTTATAGTCGGGATTGATTGTATCCACGGATTTGTATGTACAAAGCCCGAAAAATCAACTTCTTCTCCCGGACAAATTGTGTCGGTAATATTTGTTCCTGTAAAGCTAGGGTTTGTAGAAACCATTACAGTATTCATTATTAAATTAGAATTATCACAAGCATTTACATCTACAACATCTAAAAATACATAAGCTCCTCCTTCAGTAAAACTATGACTTACACTTGTTAAACCCATACCGCTAATCTCTGTTCCATCGCTAAAATGCCAATAGAATATACTGTTTGCATCAGATTGAGTATAATTAACATTATTATTAGGATATGTTCCTGCAGCAGTAAAAGTTACATCTGTATTTTGACATAATTGAATAGTATCTCCATTATAATAATCTTCGCTGGCATCAATAATATTTGCAGTAAAATCTTGACATGGAAATACGCAAGATATAGCTGCCTCCCAACCTTCATAAGAATTAGAGGCATCTGATGTGAAAACAAAAGTTAAACAACCACTTCCTTGTGATACTATTGTTTGTCCTGTCAATATTCCTCCTGCAGCTCCCGATACAAGCTGAACTCCTGAAGTTCCTGTTCCTTCATAAATATCCATTTCATCGAAACCATTTTCGGTGTTAAATACACTAAAATTAAATGATATTTGCGATCCTGCTTGATCGGAACAAAAGGTAACGGTATAATGTTCATTGCTTGAATAATTTGCTGAAGACCCACCCGAATCGTAAAAAGTTCCGCTACAAGTATTTATGGTTTGCCCTGCAACAGCGTCCATTTCATAGTTTTGAGCGTGTATAACAAAACTAAAAGTAAATAATAATATAAGAGATATTATTCTCATTTAAACTTTATAGATTTTTAAATTTATTTAATTTATCTACATATTCTTTCATCGAAAGAATAATTAATGTTTTACCTGTATTGCCAATTTTATAACAATTACGAGTATCATAATTTTGTGTGAAATTATATTCTAAAATATTAAACTTATTAAAATCAATACTTGATAAAGGTTTTTTAATAATTTGTTTTGTGAAATTATTTATTTTATACAGTTCGGGCAAAGTTTTATTTTTTTTAAAATTATTTTCAATAATGTAAATATTATCTAAACGAAATTCTAAAGTTCGTAATTCGTCTTTAGATAGTTTTTGCAAATATTCATCAGAATATTTTACATTTAGTTTAGGGTTATATTTGTTTTGTGAAAAACTAAATATACTTACATATAAAAAAATAATTAAGACTAATCTCTTCATTTTTAATCTCTTTATTGATTAAATAACATTTATAAATGCACAAAATTTATGTATATTAAAGACACAAATATACTAATTTGGTTGCTTAGCTTAATACAAAAAAATCTTTTATTAGAATAAGTTTTATTATTTCAGACACCAATCCATTGATAATAAAAAAGTTGTATGCTTTATATAAAGATAAGAATTAAGATGCACTCAAACCATTTAGCCAAAAGTTGGGCAAAAATTATATTGAAAATAGTGTCTGTTGTTTTAAAAAGTTAAAACTTTTTCGCACTCAACAGACCACTGAGCAAACTCTTCCATATTGCTTAATTTAATTCCTTCTTGAAATTGAAGTTCGTCAATACCTCTTGCTTCTGAACAAACGCCGCAAGCTTTTACTTTGCCTCCTCTTTTTAGTATATATTTCAGCATTCGTTCTATATTATAGTACCCATCGGCAGTTTTTTGGTTTGGCAAAGCACAATAAACAGCATCTGCTAATAAAAATATTTTTATCTCAACTTTTTCTTTATGAAACTTTATCGTATTCATTGCTAACCTTATAGCATTGTATGCCTTCTCGGTACCATAAGGTGCATCATTAATGATAATTAAAATTTTTTGCATTTTTTTATTTGTTATATTTATTAATTAAGATTCCTATTATTTGCTTAACTTCCTCATTATCTACAATATAGCAGGTTTTTGTACCGTATTTTTTTGGATATACAATACCGTTTGCTTTTAATATTGCTAAATGTTGAGATGAGGTTGATTGAGATATTTCAAGTGCATTTGTGATATCTGTAACACAACATTCATCATTCATTAATAATGATACCATCTTTAAACGTAGTGGGTTTGAAAGTGTTTTTATAATCTGACTTTCTTTTTCAAAATCAATTTTATTGATAGCTTTTAATGTTAACATTATTATATTTTTTTACAAATATATAATAATATTAGAATATTCTAATGTTACAATGAAATATTTTAATCTATTAGCAACTAGAGAAGGTGGATTTAAACAGCGGAATATAAAGGAATTATTGTAACAGCCTTTAATAAGTTTTTGTATCAATTAAAATGCCTTGTTTGTAAAATTCTTTTTTAATTTATGTTACGAAATATAAACATCTGATAGTCACGGCGTGAGTATGTTCAAAAAACCACTAGTTCTTATCTTACTAAATGTTTTAATATCAATAACTCACACCGTGACTTGCGGATTTAAGGTGCAATCTTGCGGCAGCACTTATATTTTATTTATTCCTCGTGCATTATCGGAGCTATAGCAAGGAGAATACTGATTGTAATATTAATAAATTATATTACATTTAACTAAAGGAAGCATTAAACTTTTTAGTTTCTTCCATTTATTTTCAAACAAATTATTTCTACGCCAAACATAATTATTATAAAAATTAATTTTATCTGTATTATCAGAACAAACTGCTTTAATAACCTGTCCAGATTGTTCAAAATCCCTATATTTAGTAGATAATACAAACTTTTCAGAAGTATTTAACCACATTATGGAAATAAAGATGCCTTTTGTAGGCATTTTTAGATTGTATTTTAAGATGTCAAATCCAACCCATTCATTTCCTTTTACAGCATGATTTATTAAGTTTTGATTTAATAATATTGTATCGGGTTTTATACGACCATTTTGATTATTAACCGAATATATTATTATTCTAAAATTAGAATTTGGAATTCCTTGTCTAGAGACATAAACTTGAATGTTTTTAATTGTTTTGTGTGTAGTTTTACTATCTGGTTTAATATAAAGTGCAGTTTCACTTCCTGGTATATCATACATATAACCCGGATACCCTTTAACTTTACTACTCCCTACTGTAATGATTTTATTTTTTTTGGAAATAATAGTTACAGTAGGTATTTGGTAAATATCTTTTATTAAAAAAATTGTATCTTTTAATATAAAATCTTTCCAAGCTAATTTAGTCATTTTATAACCTATACAAGAGATTTCAACGGTATCATATTTTTGTTTGGTATTAATTTTAAAAACACCATCAAAATTTGTTGTTGTTCCAATGCAATGTTTTTTATCTAATACAATATTTGCAAATGGTATTTTTTCTTTATTATCACAAATTGTAAAAGTTTTCTCTTGAGAGAACAAAAGATTAATTTTCAAAATTATAATTATATATATTAAAAATCTCATAACAATAGGGTATAAAAAGAATTATCTTATTAAAATATTTTGAGATAATTCTTAATAAAATTATTAGTCAAGTGTATTTGATATCCAAACATCATTTCCAAGAATATATTAATGAGTTTTAAAATAAATATTATTATCTAAAAAACCTATCTCTTTCATAAAACAAATATAGTAAATATTTCTATTAGTTTTTTTAATAATTCTTTTTTAATTTATGTTACGAAATATAAAAAAATTGAAAATTAAATATTTTTTTAAGTGCCTAAAAAAGTTGTTATTTAGGGTCTACTGAGAAACACATAACAGATTATTATAAAGCTGCTTAAACTAAAACACGCTATTGTAAGTGCAAACTTTTTAAAACATATGTGCTTATAAGTTTGCATTTACAAATGTTAAAATTACAGTTTTATGCTTACTCTGAGGCACATCATATTTACCTTATACTCATATTTCGTATTTTTTGTTTTCTCTTGAATTTTATCATTAATTTCACTAACAATTAAGGTTTGTACATTACTAACAAATAATGCAGTATAAAAATCTTGTAAAATACTTTTATTTTGTAATTATCAAAACTTATATTTTTTTGCAAGTTTTGAGTATCTTTGTGACCAATAAAAAAAGCCTCTTAAATAATGAGTACAAAATTTGAAAGCGGAAAAGTTTTTACAATCTCAATCGGACATTTCATTCATGATGTTTACACCTCTTTTCTGTCGCCACTTTTGCCTCTTTTAATCGAAAAACTAGGTATATCATACACGCTTGCCGGTTTGCTTGATGTTGTACGTAAAATTCCATCACTTTTTAATCCTTTAATAGGATTGATGGCAGATAGAATTTGTATAAAATATTTAATAATTTTAGCTCCCGCAGCCTCTACAATAACCAGTAGTTTATTGGGTTTAGCACCATCTTATCCTATAATTTTGGTCTTGCTTTTTACCACAGGTATAAGTTCCTCGCTTTTTCATGTACCATCGCCTGTGGCAATAAAATCTTTTTCTGGAAACAAAACAGGTTTAGGCATGAGTTTTTATATGGTAGGCGGAGAATTTGCTCGCTCTGTTGGACCTTTGTTAATTACTGCGGCTGTTTCGTATTGGGGGCTAGAGGGTTCTTACAGGGTTATGCCTTTGGGTTTAATAGCCTCATTGTTATTGTTTTTTAAACTTCGAAATGTTGAAGAAATTGTAAAGAAAAAGAAGTTTACCAAACAAGAGAGAGACAAAGAAGTAATAAAAAAATTAATACCATTATTTTTAACAATTGCAGGTTTTATTTTGTTTCGTGCTTCAATGAAATCGGCATTAACACTGTATCTGCCAACCTATTTAACTTTAAAAGGAGAATCTTTATGGCTTGCAGGAATTTCATTATCTGTTTTTCAATTTGCCGGAGCTGCGGGAACAATGCTTGCAGGATATATTTCTGATAAAATAGGAAGAAGAACAACTTTATTAATTACCGCAGTTGTAAGCCCATTTTTGATGTGGATTTTTATATATTCTAATAGTATTTTAGTTTTTCCTGTTTTAATTGTAACAGGTATTATTGTTTTTGCTCAAGGACCAGTTTTATTAGCTCTTTTCCAAGATACTAACACAAAACAACCGGCTTTTGTAAATAGTATTTATATGACAATTAATTTTGCTGTAAATTCATTGATGGTTTTATTTGTTGGTGCTTTAAGCGATTTTATTGGAATGGATTTAACCTTTAAAATTTCTGCAATTTTAGCTTTAGTAGCAATTCCGTTTATTTATTTTATGCCTAAAGAAAATCTTAAATCGTAGACAGATTATACTCAAACCAGATAGCTTTTAGGGTTTTCTAAAAACTTTAAACTACAAAATCGGAATTATAATTTTCTTTTAGTTTATAAACGTGTTCTTTAACTTTTTGTGCCCATTCGTCGGGCGAAAATCTTTTGTCGAAAGTAGTGTAGGGTATGGATTTTCCTATGTTATACTCTACGGGTGTATTTTGTTTTTTGTATAACTCATCTACTAAATAGAACATTTCAATATTTGCTTTTATCCCTAAAAAACGACGAATAGCACTAAGTCTATAAAAGAATTTTGAGTTTTGCCCATGAATAAAAATAGGAACAATATCTCTTTTGTGCCTAACAGCTTTAGTTATAAAACTTTTTTGCCATTTTAAATCTTTAACAATTCCTTTTTGCTTTCTTGATACTAAACCGGCAGGGAAAATTAATATTTGATTATCGGAAGAGTATGCTTCTTCTATTATTTTAACAGATTCTCTGGCTTGTGTTCCAAATTTATTTACGGGAACAAATAATGGGTCGTAATTTTTTATATTAAGTAGTACATCATTAACCAAAAAACGTAAATTAGGAAAATGTTCGCCAATCATTCTCATCATAGCAACACTTTCTACACCTCCTAATGGGTGGTTTGAAGCAAAAATATATTTGCCTGTTTTTGGTATATTTTCTTCTCCGTTTATTTTAATTGTTGTACCAAAATCATCTAAAATACCATGCACAAATTCTAATCCATATTTATCAGAACTATCATATAGTAAGGCATTCATAGAATCTTGATGTAATATTTTTTTTATATAATTTATTACAAATTTCGGAAGTATTTTAAGTAATCGTGGGTTTTTGCTAGCAATAACAGCTTCTACATCAATTGTTTTTGTATTCTTTGTATTTGTCATATTCAATTATATTCTAAACCCAATAATTAAGATATCATCAACTTGTTCTAAATCGCCCATCCAATTTTCAATATTTTCGTTAAGAAAAGATTTTTGTTTAATTACAGGCATATTGCTAATTGTTAATAATGTGTGTCTAAATCTACGGAATTTATATTTTTTTCCTAGAGTTCCACCAAACTGATCAGCGTAACCATCAGAAAAAATGTAAACCATGTCATTTTTCTTAAGAGCTACCTTGTGTTTATCAAATTTATCATCATTTTCTACCGAACCAATAGAAAATCTATTTCCTTTTATTTCAATAATTTCGCCGTCTCTAACTACATACAATGGGTTTAATGCTCCTGCGTATTCAAGAGTGTTAGTAGTTTTGTCTAACACAACCAATGCCATATCCATACCGTCTTTAACACTCTGTCCTCCAATGTTTTTGCTAAATGTATCTGATACACCTTGACTTAGTCTATTTAATATTTCTGCGGGGTCTTCAATTTTTTGTTCTCGAGTAATGTTTCTAAGTAAATCGAAACCTATTATCGACATAAATGCACCAGGTACTCCATGTCCGGTACAATCTACTGCTGCAATAAATATTTTATCTTCTTTTTCGGCAATCCAATAAAAATCGCCACTTACAATATCTTTTGGTTTGTATAAAACAAACGATTCGTTTAATAGTTTTTTTATCAAAAATTCTGAAGGCATCATTGCTTTTTGAATTCTTTCGGCATATGTAATACTGTCTTTTATATTCTTAATAAGAACATCTAATTCTTCTTTTTGTTTCTTTATTTCTAATGCAGCTGTTTGTTGTTGCCTTAATACTTGATTTGTAGATTTAAGTTTAGATGTTCTGTTTCTAACTATTGAATATACAACCAAAAATACAAATAATATATATAAAAAATATGCCCAATATGTTGTATAAAGTGGGGGTTTAACTATTATTGTTAAGTTTATTTCTGTACTCCATTTTAAATCATTGTTAGAGCCTTTTAATCTAAATAAATAAGTACCCGGAGGCAGACTAGAAAATGTTTTAAATGGCTGATTTCCTGTATTAATCCAATTATCATCAAATCCTTCTAGTTTACATACATATTGATTTTTTTTAGGATTTGTGTATTCAAGTGAAGCAAAATATATTTTTATTGATTTATCATCATAGTTTAAATATATTGTATCTGTTCCTATTAAATTGGTACTAAACAAGCCTTTATTTGTTGTTTTTTCATAAGATTCAAAAACTATATTTGGGATATTTGGATTAACTACCATATTATTAGGATCGAAAGAATTAAGCCCCTCTACTCCACCAAAATATATAATGCCATTACTACTTTTTGAGCTAGCTCCATTATTAAATTCTAAACCTTGCAACCCATCTCCTCTGTCAAAACTTTTTATAGAATCTGTTTCTGTATTTAAAACACCTATACCTCTATTTGTAGAAAACCAAATATTATCAGCAGCATCGGGTATTAATTCATAAACAGTTTCGTTTGGCAAACCATGTTTTTTTGTATAATATCTAAAAACACCTTTTATTTTATCGTATTTATTAATACCGCTAACAGTACCTAACCACAAAAAGCCTTGTTTATCTTCAAATATTGAATATATTGTGTTGGAACTAATAGTTCTATATGTGTTATCCTTAATAAAAGTATTACCTCCCATATTACTTAAAAACCTTGTAAAACGGTGTGTTTTAGGATTTAGTCTATTTAAGCCGTTTTGTGTTCCTGCCCATATTAATCCTTCTGAATCTTCTGCAACAACATTTACTTGATCGTTTGATATTGTTGTAGAATCTTTGTAATCGGATTTAAATATTATGGTTTCTTTAGTTCTGATATTTATTTTTTGCAGTCCATTTGCAGAACCAACCCATATACTACCATGCTTATCTTCTATCATAGAATAAATACGTGTGCCTTTTAAACTAGATAATTCTAATCCATAATACTCTTCAAAATCATAAAACATTTCAATATTATTTATAAATATGCTTATCCCGTTTCTTGTTCCAATTAATATATTGCCGTTTTTTAGTCTTAGTATGGCATGTATATTATTTCCTACAATTTTTTCACCTACGGGTGATTCTGTATTATACAATCGTATTCTTCCTGTTTTGATATTTAAAATATTTAATCCTGCGTCCCATGTTCCAACCCATAATGTGTTGTCGTCGTATTCTAACACAGAACCTATCATATTACTTGAAAGATTGTATGATAATTTACCATTAGAATATTTGTAGAGTTTAAATTTATGTGGCAATAACGAGACTTTATCAACTCCTACGGCATTTGTTCCAAACCATACATTTTTAGATTTATCTTCAAAAATGGTAATTATTTCGTTATACGAAATACTTTCGTTGTTTTCTTTTTTGTTCTCAAATCTTGTTATTTTTCCTGTTTTCGGATTTAATCTATTAACTCCGTTTCCTTTTGTTCCTGCCCAAATATAACCCAAATGGTCTTGACATAAAGATATAACAAAGTTTGATGATATTGTATTTTTATTAGTTTCGCTATGTTTATAATGTGTGAATTTTTGAGTTTTTAGATTTAGTTTATCTAATCCATTTTTTGTGGCAATCCATAAATTACCTTCCTTGTCTTGTATTGTGGCAAAAACAATGTTAGAACTAACTGTATTCTGATTATTAGAATTATGTCTATATGATTTAAATTGTTTATATTCTTTATTAAAAAATAATAATCCTTTGTTACTTCCCATCCATAAACCGCCTTCTGTTTCGGTTACTGGAATAGCATAATTAACCATTGATAGTTTAAAATAATCATAATCATGCTCAAAACTCTCAAAAGTATTTGAAATTGTATCAAGTTTAGACAATAAGTTATTTGTTTTTATCCAAATATTATTTTCAGTATCAATAAAAACAGCATGTACATCATTAAATGGTAGCGAGTTAGGGTCTTTAGGATTGTTTACATATCGAGTTATTTTATTTGTATATCTATTAATTTTATTTAATCCATTTTGAGTAGCAACCCATATATTTCCTTGTTTATCTTCGGCAATGGACCAAACCCAATTAGATGTTAACGAATTTTTATCAATAGGGTCGTGATTATAATATTTAAAACTATAACCATCAAACCTATTTAATCCTTCTTGCGTAGCAAACCAAAGAAATCCATCAGAACTTTGAAAAATAGAGTTTATTGCACTTTGAGACAAACCGTCATCAACCGTATAATGCTCAAAAACAAAATCTTGCGAATTGAGGTTTAAGGTAAATATAATTATTAGAAAGAATAATATGTAATTTTTATTTCCCATTCAATTTATGCTAAAGTAACATTTTTTTAAAATATCTCATAATTTTTCTTTATTTATATTATTTTAAGGATAGAATAATAGTTGTAAACGCCTTTTAATAAGACTGTTTGTTCTTTGTAAAAAAATAAACCACTATGGACTACTACAAGTCCATAGGTTTGAACTACGAATAAAATTCGTTATGCATAGAAACAAGACCTTAGATATTAGACTTTAGACCATCTAAGGTCTAAGCTCTAATATCTTTTTACTTTTTAGAAGCTAAAAGCTAAATGCACTAAAAGTGCATAATTTTAACTACATTTGTGACCAATAAAGCAGTAAATTGCTAATATTTTATAATTTTACAAAAAAAAGCAAACGTGTTATTAAATAAAAAAGTTGTTGTTGTTTTACCTGCTTATAATGCAGAATTAACTTTAGAAAAAACCTATTCTGAAATTCCTTTTGATATTGTTGATGAAGTAATTTTTGTTGATGATGCTAGTAAAGATAATTCTGTTGAAGTTGCTAAAAGAATTGGAATTAAGCATATTGTTGAACACGAAGAGAATAAAGGATATGGTGGAAATCAGAAATCTTGCTACAATATGGCTCTTAGTTTAGATGCGGATATTGTGGTTATGCTGCATCCTGATTATCAATATACCCCTATGCTTATTCCATCAATGACAAATTTAATTGCTCAAAATTTGTATGATGTAGTTTTAGGTTCAAGAATTTTAGGAAAAGGTGCGTTAAAAGGTGGAATGCCAATATATAAATACATTGCAAATAGAATATTAACACTTATACAAAATATATTGGTTAACCAGAAATTATCAGAATATCATACCGGTTATCGTGCATTTTCAAAAGAAGTACTAGAAACAATTGATTACAATGTTAATTCAGACGATTTTGTTTTTGATAATCAAATGCTATCACAAATAATTTATGCAAAATTTGATATAGGCGAAGTATCTTGCCCAACAAAATATTTTCCCGAGGCATCATCAATAAATATTAAACGAAGTGCTAAATATGGTTTAGGAGTTTTAGCAACATCATTAAAACATTTTTTTCAAGTTATTGGTATTGCTAATTATAAAATCTATAAGTTAAAGAAATAACTGCATTTTGAGGTTTAAATATTTTTTTTCAGAAATAGTTTATATCCTAATCCGTTGAGCTTATTAAAAACTCAATATATTTTCTGCTTTTTTTCTTTTTAATCTCATTTTCTCTTTTTATAGCCTCAGATTTGTTATCAAAAGTTTCAAAGTACATTAATTTCCAAGGCCTGCCACTGCGAGTAGAAGTAGTTCCACCTACATTATGTTTTTCTAATCTTGAGTTTATATCAGAGGTATAACCTATATAGTATTTATTAGTCTTTTCGCTGTATAATATGTATGTGTAATATTTCATGTTTACAAATATATATAAAATTGAAGAACTAACTTCAAGCTT
>CAZRWZ010000025.1:0-3316 GCA_964603745.1 uncultured Bacteroidaceae bacterium
ATTTGGATTTTGAGCAACAACGCAGAAATCGGACTTTATAGACAAGCTCTAATTAGTGTCTAAAAAATGTTTGTTATCTTTGTAAAATAAATTAATTAGCAATGCGAATAGATATTTTAACAATTTTTCCCGATTTATTTCTTGGAGTAACTCAAAACTCCATTATAAAAAGAGCTATTGACAGCAAAACTGTTGAAATTGTTGTGCACAATATTCGCGATTATTCTAAAGACAAGCACAACAAAGTTGACGATTATGCTTTTGGCGGAGAGGCTGGTATGGTTATGACAATACAACCCATTGCAGATTTAATTAATAAATTGAAATCGGAAAGAAAATACGACGAAATTATTTATACCTCGCCCGATGGTGAAACATTAAATCAGAAAACATCAAACAATTTGTCTTTGCTAAATAATATAATGATATTATGTGGTCATTATAAAGGAATTGACCAAAGAATAAGAGATTTATTTATTACAAAAGAGATATCTATTGGCGATTATGTTTTAACAGGTGGAGAGCTTGCTGCAGCTGTTATAACCGATAGTGTTGTGCGATTAATCCCCGGTGCAATTTCAGATATAGAATCTGCCTTGTCTGATACTTTTCAAGATAATTTATTAGCTCCACCGGTTTATACTCGCCCTGCCAATTATCAAGGACATAAAGTCCCTGATATATTACTTTCGGGTAATTTTAAAGAAATGGAAAACTGGAGATTGGAAAAAGCACTTGAAAAAACAAAAAAACTAAGACCAGATTTGCTTGATTAAATGTTTTAAAAAGCTTGCACTTACAATAGCGTTTTTAGATTAAGTAACTTTATAACAACTTGTTATGCGTTTCTCGGCAGACCCTACTTAATTTTATATTTATTAGGTACTTCAGCTGGCAAGAAATTAACTTTACCTACCTCATCTCTAATTACTTTAAATGTAACTCGTCTGTTATATTTTCTTGACATTGGATTTAAATCAGATGAAACCTGATTAGCCTCTCCAAAACCTTTTACGCTTATTTTATTTTCTGCAATACCTTTTTTAATTAAATACTCTTTTACATAGTTTGCTCTTCTTTTTGATAACATCAAATTATAAGCTTCATCTCCTTGTAAATCAGCATATCCTTGTATTTCAATTAAAATATTATTAACAGATTTCATATATTCTGCTAAAAGGTCAAGGTCTTTATAATGAACATCGGGTATAGCTTTATCAAATCCAAAAAGAATAGTTTTTATACTAACAGCTTTTGTTATAGAATTTGCATTAGAAGCGTTAGTAGGTGTTTTGTCACCTGTATTATTTTTGTCTGCTATTACCTCAGTATGCTTAAGTTTTGTATCACTTATATCAATTTCTGCTAAACAATATACTTGTGGAGCATCAATATCTATATCTACAGTTTCCATATCTTTAGCGGTTAAAGAAACACTTCCTTCGCCGGCAGGAACAATTATTTCAAACTCTCCATTTGTATTTGTTTTGGTGTTTTTTGTTTTATCTCCAGTTTTAACAGTTACGGCAATCTCTTTTCCGTGATTATCAAGTTTACCTTTAATTATTACTGATGGGGTTTCTTCCGGATAAAAGGTTAATTCGTATAAATCTAAATCTCCAAAACCATCATCAGTAGCCATAGCAATTACTGTTTTGTTTTTTGATATTGGATACATAAATAAGTTATCATCTGTAGTATTTATAGGAAAACCAAAGTTTAATGGTTTAGACCATTCTCCGTTTTCGTCTCGTTTCGACATAAAAAAATCGTTACCTCCAATATTATAATGATGCCCTTGAGAACTAAAATACATTGTTTTGTTATCTTTTAGTAAAAATGGAGATCTTTCATCAAATTCAGAATTAATTATTTTACCTAAGTTTTCTGCTTTGCCCCAACTGCCATCATTTTGGCGTTTCGATTTGTAAATATCTAAACTCCCGAATCCACCTTTACGATTACTAGAAAAATATAAAGTGCTATCGTCGGGAGAAAGTGATGCGTGCATTTCTAAATCGGAAGTATTTATATTTTTATTAAGTTTTTTAATCTCAGTCCATTTTCCATCTTTCCAATAACTAACATAAATATCTCCTGTTGGCTCTACGGTGTTTCCTTTTTTGAAAAGATATAATTCTGTTCCGTCAGAATTTAACGAAAGTGAACGAATATTACCTTTTACGTTTGCTTCTACATTAAAATTTTTAGCTACCTCAAATTTACCATTAACTTTTCTTGAATACATAACAGCTTCGTAAAACTTCATATCATAAGTAAAAGCATATACATTGCCGTCTCCAGAAAGAACACCATTGTAATTTGCATATTGATTATTTATTACTTTACCATAATTTTTAATCTTGTATTTTACTGATAAAGCTCTTAATTTTTTTGCACTTTTACAAGTTTCAATTTTACGATTAATGATATCAATATAATATTCGTCTTCTGTTCCACTAACTTTTTTAAAATCTTCGTATGCTTGAATTGCTTGATCTAATTTATTTGCTATTAAATAACTGTCGCCTAAGTAAATGAATGCATCTTCAGGTGCGTGAGTTTCTGTCAACTCGCCTTCTTTGTAATCTTTACTTACAGATTTTATTGCTTTTTTAAGATACGGAATTGCCATTATTTTTTCTGAAGCATTGTTATATCCTTTAAGATAACATATTCCAATTCTGTAATTAAGATTAGCATTTTCTACTAAATCACCTTTATATATTTGTTGATAAGATACAAGTGCTTCTTTGTAATCTTTATTGTAAAAAGCTGTTTCAGCATTCCAAAAAATATCTTCATTTGTGCTTGTTTTACCATCAGCAAATACATTGATTGATAGTACTATTAATACGATACTTAAATAACTTTTAATTTTCATAATAAAAATTTTAATCTGCGAATATACAATAATTTTATAATTTATATTTGTCTGGAACTGAAACTTTTTTAATTTTTAATTTTGTTTTTCCAGGTTTTATTATCTCAAAATCAACCCTTCTGTTGTATTTTCTACTGTCGGGGCTTGTGTTTTTGCTAATAAATTTGGTATTACTTTTAGCATGAATTTCTATTTGACTTTTATTAACTCCATGTTTTGTTAAATAATTTTTTACAAAATCGGCACGTTTTTGTGTTAAATATAGATTATATTCATAGCTTCCTATTGAATCGGCATAAGCATAAATTGCAATTTTTGCTTCTTTATTTTCTGTTAAGTATGCCGATAAAGCATCTAAACTTTGTTTATATTTATCTGTTTCAGATTTGTTGAAATCGAATAATACGTAACTTATAATATAACTTCCATTAA
>CAZRWZ010000025.1:3416-17465 GCA_964603745.1 uncultured Bacteroidaceae bacterium
GTATCGTTATTATTAGCAATTTTGGTAGTATCTAAAATTTCATTTGGTTTAACTTCTCTAATTATAATGTTTATTAGTTTGCCAGAAGTTTCAACATTGTTAGAATTTGTAATTCTATCTTTGCTTATTTCATTATTTATTAATGAATCGTTTATTAATTGAAGACGTTTTTTGTAAAGTTCATTTTCTTCACTTGTTAAAGACTGAATGCCAACAATCATTTTAGGGTTTTTCTTTAAAAATCTAGATACATTTTTTAATTCATTTTCAGAAATAACCGTAAGTTTTGCCTCATCTTTTTCGAAAGATATGTAATACGAACCCGAAGAACTACCAATTACTATTGGAGCTAAAACTATTGCTTTATTTATTTTGTTATATGATTGATTGTTTGTAACATCAATAGTTTCGTTATAATACAGGTTATTGTCAGATTCAAAAAGCACATTATATATATTGCCTGGTTGAAGAATAAAAAGAAATTTTCCTGTTTTTTTATTTGGGATATATGTTCCTATTTTTTCTAATGATTCTACTTCGGTTACTGTAATTACCACATTTTCAGGTTTTTCTCCATTGCTAAGCAATACTTCTCCGGAGAAAACTGTTAATGGTGTTTCTTCATTTCCTGGTAACGAAATTAAATATATATCGCTACCTCCGAAACCATCTTTTTGTTTTGATGAATAATATGCTCTTTTGCCGTCGGGAGTGGGCGAATAAAAGATATCGTCGCCAGTTGTGTTTATAGGATATCCCATATTTGTGGTTTCCATCCAACCGTCTCCTTCGTTCATAGAAAAGAAAATGTCAAATCCACCCATATTATTATGACCTTTTGAGCTAAAAAACAGAGTTACATTGTCGGGGTGAATAAAAGGACTTTCTTCGTCGTATTCTGTGTTAATTTCTGGCCCTAAATTCATGGCTTGTCCCCATTCTCCGTTTGGTAACCGTTTCACCATATAAATATCGCTACCTCCAAAGCCGCCTTTTCTATTACTCGAAAAATATAATGTGCTTCCATCAGAAGAAATTGAGGCATGAGATTCTTTTGCTTTAGAGTTTATTGTTTCGGGAAGTTTTTCAGGCACAGTCCATTCATCTCCTTGTAAATGTGTTATGTATATGTTGCCATCTCCTTTGTCGTCTTCGTATAAGAATGCTTCTTGACCATCTACGCTTAAACTTATACTTGCAATGTTTTTATTAGTGTTAATGTTTGATGATATTGATTTTGGCTCAGACCAATTACCATCATCTTTTTTATAACAGATATAAATATTTTCACAATATTGTCCATCTTCATGAATTGTATTATTTATTTCACTTTTTCTTTTTGATGTATAGATTAAGGTGCTTTCGTCAGCTGTAAATATTGGACTGTGATCGTCTAATTCTGAATTTACATTACCGCCTAAATTTGTTATATTCATTTCAACAGGATATTTTATTAAATATTTACCGTTGTTACATTCTTCTATTTCTTTATCTATTTGCTTTTTTAATATAGCATCGTTGTCGGTTAAATATCCTTTAAATTTTTCAAAAAAAGTTATGGCATCATCAAATCTATAATCAAAATGTAGAGATTTGGCTAAGTAAAAATATGTTTCAATAGGCGAATTTGTTTCTTTATAATCGTTGTAGTTATATTCTAATGATACCGATTTTACAGCTTCTTGAAGATAATTTATTGCATCTTTATTTTCTATTGATGCATTCATTAAGCAAAAGCCTAATTTAAATTTTAAATTATCATTTTCAGGATTGGTTTTAATTAATTCTGTAAAAATCTTAGCAGCATCATTGTACTGTTCTAAATCAATATGTTCTTCTGCTTTAAAGTATTGTTTTTTAAAATCGCTATCATCTGATTGTGAGTACGTTGCAAACACAAATGAAGTAAGTATTAAAAAAATTATTATTGTTTTATTCATTCTTAAATAAGTTTATTGTCCAGTCATTTAACAAATAAAAAGTTGCAATTTAACAATAATTTCTTTTATATTAAACTTTTATTAATAGGAAATGTAATTCTTTAGATATTTAAGTAATGTATTAATTCATTATATCTATCTTCATACATAGAATTATCGTCTTTATTATTACAATAATTTACTTTTACTTTATAATTATATCGTTCTAAACTTTTTATTATGCTTGTTAAATCTTCTTTGTTTATTTTTATGTTTACGTATAATTTATTTGCTTTAATATTATTATTAATGTATAAACTAATAATTTTACCATCTTCGGCTTCAATAATGTTTGCTATTTCTGTTAAAGAATAATTTTTAGGGTGCATTTCTAGCACTATAATCCCACCACTATTATCGCTTGATGTTATATGTTTTATTGCGGGTAAAATATCTTGTAATATAATAGAACCTAGGTATATATTGTTTTCATCTAATACCGGCAAAAGGGTAAGTTTGTTATCAGATATTATATTTATTGCATCGTAAACATGCTGATATTCATAAATATAAATTAGATTTTCGTTAAAAACATAATCTCCTACCGGTTTTTCGGGTTCGTTTGTATTATATATATCATTTTCTGCAATAATTGCTATTAATTTATTGTTCTCAACAATTGGTAGATGTGATATTTTGTATATTTCCATCCAATTTAGCACAGTTTTCCCTTGCTCCAATGGAGTTATTATTGGTATATTTTCTGATATCAGTTCTTTTGCGGTTAACATATTTCTTTTTATTTTTTTTATACTACGAAATTAAGCTTTTCTTTTTAGATAGGGAAATCTTATTGTTAAATTGCTAAGTAAAAACGAGGATTGTACAAAACAATCAATAGTTAATAATATTCTGCTAAAACGTGTGTTATCAGTAAAGGGGGACTTCTAATAATTATAAAAATATTGTTGGAAAACTAATTTTTATAACTATCTTAAAATATTTATCTCTAATCTAGCTCTCATTTAAAAACTTTTAACTTTACAAACTTTATAAGTTTGAACTAATAACATTATATTTGCAATTAAAAATAGAAAAATGGATTATAAAACACTATCATTAATACTTGTATTATCGTTTACAACACTGTTTTCGCAAGTAAAAGAAAACAAAACAAGCACAACAAAAAATCAAGTCAAAACATCAACTAATAAAACCCAAGCCACAGTCCAAAAACCCGAGGAAGAAAAATCCTTAGTAAAATGGATGACATTGCAAGAGGCATTAGAAAAGCAGAAAACACAGCCGAAAAAAATATTTATGGACGTTTACACCGATTGGTGTGGCTGGTGCAAACACATGATGAAAACCACATTTTCAAACCCGTCAATAGCAGGATATATTAATCAGTATTACTACCCTGTAAGATTTAATGGCGAAACAAAAGACACAATAGAATACAAAGGAAAAACTTACTACAACACAGGAACAGGTCGCTCCACACATCAGTTAGCATTAAAATTTACCAACAATCGCCCATCATATCCTACAATAGTATATTTTGACGAAGTTGGAAACGTAATTAGTCCCGTGCCCGGATATATGGATATTCATAAAATAGAGCCTTATTTAGTGTTTTTTACCGAAAACGTATTTAGAACAACAGAATTTGGCAAATTTAAAGAAGATTTTGATAAAACTTTCGTTGATTCGCTAAAGCAAAAATCCGATACATCGGTACATTGGTATAGTTTTGATGAAGCCCAAAAATTAAACAAAGAAAATCCAAAAACATTTTTAATTGACGCATATAATACTTGGACAGTTGTTGTAAAAGTTATGGATACAACAACTTTTAGCAATAAAAAAATTGCAGAATATATAAATAAAAATTATTATGCAATAAAATACGATATGTTTGCTAAAGAGCCCATAGATTTTTTTGGTAAGCACTACACAAATGATAATAAAAATGTGGGCTATCATAATTTTGGCTTGCAAGTGATGAATAAAAAAATGGTATCTCCATCATTATTAATATTCGATTCAACAGGAGCATTATTAAGTCATATTCCCGGATATTTTACAAAAGACAACCTATATCCTGTTTTATATTATTTTGCCGAAAAAAAATATAAAACACAAAAATGGGCAGATTTTGCAAAAGAATTTCAAAACCCTCAATCTAAGCCCCAGTAATGCAACATTCCGAATTAATAAATTTTGATAAAGAACACATTTGGCATCCATACACCTCAATGCACAAGCCATTACCTGTTTTTGAAGTAGTGTCGGCAAGCGGAGTACGTCTTAAACTGCACAATGGCAACGAAATTATTGATGGAATGTCGTCGTGGTGGGCAGCAATTCACGGATATAACCACCCCGTTTTAAACAAGGCAATCACAAAGCAATTAAAAAAAATGTCGCATGTGATGTTTGGCGGTATCACTCACAAGCCAGCAATAGAACTTGCCGAAAAGCTTATAGCAATAAGCCCGAGTAATTTCACAAAAGTATTTTTTTCTGATAGCGGTTCTGTTTCGGTAGAAATTGCCGTTAAAATGGCTTTGCAATATTGGAAATCGTTGAACAAACAAAACAAAACAAAATTGTTAACTGTTAAATCTGGTTATCATGGCGATACTTTCAAAGCCATGTCGGTTTGCGACCCCAAAACAGGAATGCACCATATTTTTACAGGAGCAATGCCTATAAATTATTTTGCAAATCAACCGCAAACACGCTTTGGAACAGAGTGGGAAAATAGCGATATTGCATCAATAAAACAATTGGCAGAAACTAAAAAAGATGAAATTGCCGCAATAATAATTGAACCAATAGTGCAAGGTGCAGGCGGAATGTGGTTCTATTCTTCGGAATATTTAAACCAACTTAGAAACATTTGTGATGCTAACGATATCCTTTTAATTTTTGATGAAATTGCAACAGGTTTTGGAAGAACAGGCGAAATGTTTGCAACAAATTACACAAAAATACAAGCCGATATAATGTGCGTAGGAAAAGCACTAACAGGTGGTTATATGTCGCTAGCAGCAACGCTTACAAGCGATAAAATAAGCAGTACAATTTCATCGGGCAAACTCGGCGTTTTTATGCACGGACCTACTTTTATGGCAAATCCTTTGGCTTGTGCTGTGTCACTGGCATCAATAAATTTACTTGAAAGTTACGATTGGAAATCGAAGATATCTGCCATTGAGCAACAACTGAAAACAGAATTATTAGAGCTGAAAACTAATAAAAAAGTTGCCGATGTGCGTGTGCTTGGGGCTATTGGTGTTGTAGAAATGACAGAGCCTGTTGATATGGCTGATATTCAGGCAAAATTTGTTGAACTTGGCGTTTGGATACGCCCTTTCGGAAAACTTATTTATTTAATGCCTCCTTATATAATAGAAAAAAATGATTTAAGTATTTTAACATCTGCAATTAAAACAGTGGTTTTGGGCTAGCCTACATTACCTATACCTTTTCTGATTACCGATTTAAGTCCTTTTAATTTTTTTAAATCTGAAATTAATTTATCTAAATCGGCAGTGTTATAAACATACAATTCGATATTGCCTTTAAAAATACCATTGTTAGATTCCATAGAGAACGAACGCATATTCACTTTTAATTCTGCCGAAATAATTTTAGAAATTTCGTAAACCATTCCTTTTTTATCAATTCCCGAAAGTTGAATACTTGCAAGAAATGCAAAAACTTTATGGCTTTTCCATTCTGTTAAAATAATTTTGTCTTTATAATTAGACATTAATTCTTTAGCTTTTTCGCATTTTCTACTGTGTATCTCAATGCTATCTTCATCATTAATATAACCTATAACATCGTCGCCAGGTATTGGATTACAACAATCTGCAATAATATATTCAAAATCATTAAAATTATCAGAAATTGTTAATGTTTTTTTCTTATCAATAAATTTATTGTCGGTATCTTCGGGTTTAATTTTCTTTTTTGTAGATGTAGATTTTTTTATTTGTAACTTCCAATATCTAATCCATTTGTTTTTAGTTTTTTTAAGTATTATTTTTTTAATCCCTGCAAGTTGAATAACCCCAACACCTATTTTGCAATATAATTCATCTTTAGAATGCAGATTGTATTCTTTTAGTAATTTCCTGAAGACTAAAGAGTTTGGTACTTGTTTTAGTTCTTGAAGTTTTTCGTCTAAAAGTTTTTTTCCTTTTATTATTGATTCTTTTCTATCCTCTTTAAAAGCATCTTTTATTTTTGATTTTGCTTTTGCCGTTGTAACAAAATTAAGCCAATTTCTTTCAGGTTTTTGCTTGTTAGATGTTAAAATTTCAACTTGATCGCCACTTTTTAAAGTATAATCTAAACCTACAAGTTTATAATTTACCTTAGCTCCTAAAGCTTTATTACCAACTTCTGAGTGTATTTCGTATGCAAAATCTAATGCAGTAGCGTTTTTTGGTAGTCGTTTTAATTCACCTTTAGGTGTAAAAACAAATATTTCTGATGAATAAAGATTCATCTTAAACTCATCTAAAAATGCTAAAGCATCTGGTTCAGGATTTTCTAAAAGTTCTTTTATTTTTTTTATCCATTTATCTAGTTCGCTTTCAGAATCTTTTACTCCTTTATATTTCCAATGGGCGGCATAACCTCTTTCGGCAATATCATTCATTCTTTCAGAACGTATCTGAACCTCAACCCATTTGCCATCGGGGCCCATAACTGTTGTATGCAGAGCCTCGTATCCGTTGGCTTTTGGCGTACTTACCCAATCTCTTAATCTATCGGGTTTTGGCTGATAAATATCGGTTACTATGGAGTAGATATTCCAACATTGGGTTTTCTCATGTTCAACAGATTTTGGTTTAAATATAATTCTAACAGCAAAAAGATCGTAAACTTCTTCAAAACTTACATCTTTACTTTTTATTTTATTCCAAATTGAGTATACAGATTTTGGTCTGCCTGTAATTTCAAATTTTATTTTAGAATTTATTAATTTATCAATAATGGGTAACGAAAATCTATTTATATAATGTATTCGTTGTTTCTCGCTTGCTAATATTTTATTATTAATATCATTGTATATGTCAGGTTGTTGATATTTTAAGCTTAAATCTTCTAATTCTGTTTTAATTGCATACAATCCAAGTCTGTGAGCCAGAGGCGAATAAATCATTGATGTTTCAGTAGCAATAATTTGTTGTTTCACATCGGGCATAGCATCTAATGTACGCATATTATTTAATCTGTCGGCAAGTTTTATTAGAATTACTCTAACATCATCAGAAAGAGTAAGTAGCATTTTTTTAAAATTTTCTGCTTGCAAAGACTTAGATTTTGCACTCGATATTTTTGTTAAACCATCTATTATATTTGTAATTTTATCACCAAATTGGGCTCTAATATCTTCTAGTGTATATTCTGTATCTTCAACCACATCGTGCAAAATTGCACAAACAGCCGATTTTGTACCTAAACCAATTTCTTCTGTTGCTATTTGTGCAACTTGTAAAGGGTGTATTATATATGGCTCTCCGGAGCGTCTGCGTGTTCCATAATGTGCTAAATGTGCTAAATCAAAAGCTTTCTCTAATAATTTTCGGTTGTTTTTTTGCTGACAACCTTTGCAATAAGTAAAGATTTTTTCAAACTCTTCTTTTATAGTTTTTTCTTCTAGTTCGGTAAATTCAGGCATTATGTTACAGTTATTTGTGCAAAGATACATTATTTTTTATTTGATGTTAAAAATCATTGATAGATTAAATAAAAAATATTTATATTTATAAAAAATTTAGAATATGAATACAAACATTGAATTAAACCCAAATAGACTGGTTAGTTTTTTAAAGAAACAACCCGAAGAATTTACAAAATCTGATATTGTAAAATTTATTGTTGAAAACGATATAGAAATGATCAATTTTAGGTATGTAGCAGAAGATGGAAAGCTTAAAGCTCTAAATTTTATAATTACAAGCATGGAGCATTTAAACCAAATTTTATCTACAGGAGAACGTGTTGATGGCAGCAGTTTGTTTTCTTTTATTGATGCAGGCTCTTCTGATATGTATGTGATACCTAGATATAAAACGGCATTTTTAAATCCTTTTACTAGCACTCCTACTTTAGAAATATTATGTTCGTTTTATAATAGCGAGGGAAAACCATTAGAAAGTGCACCCGAATATATACTTAAAAAAGCTCATAGAAATTTTAAAGAAAAAACAGGTTATACATTTAAAGCTCTTGGCGAGTTAGAGTATTATGTAATGAGCGAGAAAAACGACTTGTATCCTGTTGTTGACCAAAAAGGATATCATACATCATCGCCATTTACTAACTGGGAACATCTTCGTACAGAAGCTCTTAGGTTAATAGCAGAATCTGGGGGAAAAGTAAAATATGGTCATTCGGAGGTAGGAAACTTTACTAAAGAAAACAGTTTTTACGAACAGCACGAAATAGAATTTTTGCCAACAAATGTTGAAGATACAGCAGACCAATTAGTTATAGCTAAATGGATTTTACGTATGCTTGGCGACGAATATGGCGTGCGTATAAGTTTTGCTCCAAAAATTACTGTGGGCAAAGCAGGTAGTGGATTACATATTCATATGCTTTTAGAAAAAGACGGAAAAAATGTTATGGTAGAAAATGAAAAATTAAGCGAACCTGCTAAAAGATTAATAGGTGGTTTAATGAAACTTGCTGCACCATTAACAGCTTTCGGAAATACAATTCCAACATCATATTTGCGTTTAGTTCCGCATCAAGAAGCGCCAACAAATATATGTTGGGGTGATAGAAACCGTTCTGTTTTAGTACGAGTGCCGCTTGGGTGGCTAAATGCAGCAGATATGATACACGATGCAAACCCGATAGATAAATCGCCACTTTATAATGCTTCGTCAAAGCAAACAGTTGAGTTTAGAGCTGGCGATGGTTCGGCAGATATTTATAGCTTTTTGGCAGCACTTATTGTTGCAGCAGAACTTGGTTTAGAAAGCGATGACTCATTAGAAGTGGCAGAAAGTTTATATGTTGATGCAAATATTTTTCATAAATCGCAAAAAGCAGTGTTGCGTAAACTTAAATCTTTACCAGAATCGTGTTGGGAAAGTGCAAATAGTTTAGAAAAATATAGAGAGTATTTCGAAAAATATGGAATATTTCCTGCCGGACAAATTGATAATGTTATAAAAAACCTAAAAAGATATGATGATCATCATATGAACGAATCTCTTTATGGTAACTCTGATGCAATTATGGAAATTGTAGAAAAATATTTACATTGTATGTAATTTATTTTACAATGTTTTTTTTAAATGCCGTTCTAAATATAGTAGGATTTTAAATGCTTAATTATCACGTATTTAACTTTTTACTATATTTAGAATAACAACAACTTTTTTTAACAACAAAACAAAAATATGATAAAAAGAATAGGGCTAATTTCATTAATATTAATTGGGTTTTTAGTAAATGCACAAAACATCAATAGCTTGTATATAAAAATAGACTCTTTATACAAATCTAATAAAAATGTGGAATGTTTTAAGTGTATTAACGATTTAGAAAAACTTTCTTTTAAAATGAAAAATGATACTGCACTTGCTTACTCTTATAGTATGCAAGCAAAAATTCATTATAAAAATAAAAAATTTGGTAAATCGATAAAATATTTTGAAAAAGAACTTACCGTTAACAACAAGCTTTCTAATAATGAAGATTTAGCTGAATCGTATTATAATTTAGGTAGCACATGTTTAAAAGTAGGAAAACCTAATAAAGCAAAACTATATTTTGAAAAAAGTTTAGAAATATCTAAAAAAGTGAATTATGAAGTTTTGATGTATGCAAATTACGAGGCTTTATACACAGTATATAATAATACTAAGGACTACAAAATGGCACTTTTATATTATAAGCAAATGCAACATGTTGACGAGCAAGAGTATAACAAAAATTTAGGTTTGTTTCAAAAAAGATATTTTGAACAAAAACAAAAAACTATAGAAGAAAAGAGCAGATTAGAAGAAACTAAAAAAAACTTAGGAAATACTAAAAAACAATTAAACAACAATAACAATAAAATAAGCACTTATCAACAAAAACTAAAAGAACTTGAGAAAGATTCTCTAGCAAAATTTAAAGCTATAGATTCTTTAGAACACAAATCGCGTTTAAACTCAAAAAGTCTTGACCAAAAACAAAAAGAATTGAGCGAAAAAACAAAAGAACTTAAAGCACAAAGAAAATATATATTAACACTAACTATTGGCTTAGTAATTATTTTTGCTTTATCACTTTTTATGTATAAACTTTTTCTTTCTAAAAAGAAGATGAATAAAGATTTACTTTTGCAAAAAGATAAGATTTCTGAACAAAACTTTCAGATTAATAACAGTATGCATTATGCAAGAAAGATACAAAATGCAGTTCTTAGCTCTAACGAATTGCTAACTGATATTTTTTCTGATAACTTTATATTTTTTAGACCTAGGGAAATTGTAAGTGGCGATTTTTATTGGCTGTATAGAAGCAACGATGTTTTTTGGGCTGCAATTGTAGATTGCACCGGACATGGTGTGCCCGGAGCTTTTATGAGTATAATAGGAAATAATTTGTTAAACACTATAATAAGAGAAGAAAATATAGAAAAACCCTCTCAGTTTTTAAACCGTTTAAACGAAGAAGTAACACGTACTTTAAATCAAAATCAAGCAGGCGAAGTATCTGAAGATGGAATGGATATGACGGTTTTAAAAGTTGACCTAAAATCGAAAGAAATTAATCTTGCCTTAGCAAATCATACTGCTTTTATTATTCAAAACAATGAAATTTTAAGTGTTGAAGGAGATATTTTTTCAATAGGAGATTCTCTTTCAAATTCGGTAGAGGTATCTTATACCGATTTCAATTTTAATTATAAAGATACTGAAACTAGACTTTATATGTTTTCTGATGGTTTTCAAGACCAATTTGGGGGCAAAAATGATAAAAAATATACCCAAAAACAATTAAAAGAAAAATTGTTCGAAATTCATAAACAAAAATTTGACCAGCAAAAAGAAATAATAAAAACTGAGCTAAAAACTTGGAAAGGTAATCAAAATCAAATTGATGATATTCTTTTGGTGGGGATTAAATTTTAATCAATATGTTTCAAAACCAAAATAATTTTTCCTTTTTGTAATAACTCCATATTATTATCAGAGAATCTATACTCAAAAGTTTTACTGCTTATGTTTTGTAGTAAATCTTTAATATCTTCCATATTTGGACAAGCTTTTTTTGTAGCAACTAAAGCTCCAAAACTAATTGTGCCATTTCCTATTTTAATATCTCCGCTAAAATCATTACAGCCATCGTTTCCTAGAACCCTCAATTTTGTTGTATTTATCTCAAATCTTGGTAAGCCATTATTATATTTTTTTCGGTCTAAATTTTTGCCATTAAATTGAGTTACCACCCAAATATTATACAGTCTGGTATCTGGTTCAAATTTAGCAAAAAAGTCTAAACTTTTTGTTAAAACATCAATTCTTGCCCTATCACGTTCGATATATAATTCATGCATAGCAGCTTTAACCTCATAAGCTTCTGCATCTTTTTGTAGTTTTTTCAATTTCTTGATAAAACCCTTATGAGCCGAAGTTGCTACAATTTTTTCATCTTCTGCCGAAAAAATAATTAAAGGTGTTTGAATTTTATCGGCATTATCAAAAATATATTTAAACTGTTTGCACGAACGAGTTACCCACTGATACACAGGGCTTCCTAAACGAGCATCGCTTGTTTCGTTAAAAGCTTGCAAAACTCTTTCGTATCTTATTTTACTATATGTTAATGTATTATCCTCAAATTTAACAGAATCGTCTTGATAAGGAGTTCCACCCATTATATATGTAGGCTCTTTTTTTTCTAAAATTTTTACCGCCGTACAAGTTGGCGAAGCTAAACCCAACATAGGCGAAGAAAAAACGGCTGCTTTAAAATCTTTTGGATATTGTTCAATATAAGTCATACCAATTGCTCCACCCATTGAGTGTGTCATTAAAAAAATATTTTTATGCTTATCTTTTGTAACAAAATCGTCATAAAACTTTTTTAAATCATCTACATAATACTGAAAATCATCTATATAACCCATATCGTGTTCCTTAAGCATTCTGCCCGATAGCCCTTGTCCACGATGGTCGGGTATATAAATAGAATAACCATTATTATATAAATCGTAAATTAGCTCCTTGTATTTTATAGCTGCTTCGGTTCTTCCTGACGAAATTACAATTGCTGCCTTTTCGTTATATTTTTGCTTGAAAATTTTATAATAAATCTTTATATTTTCTTTTCCTATAAAAGTTCCTTCTGTTCCTGTTTCATAGAAATTATCAATCTTTTTTGTAATTTTTATATTCTGCAAATCGGTTTCGGTTGTTAAATTATACTTGTTTTCATAAGTATTGATTATTGTTAGATTTGTGCAAGCTGCTATAACTAAGACTGTTGCAATTATAAGTACTATCCTTATTTGTTTCATATTGTATAAATTAAAATTGGTTGCTAAGATATAAAATTATTTAGAATTGATTTAATTTGCTCAATTTACTTTTTAGCATTTACTTTGTATTTTTAATAAAATATGACAAAAAAAGTAGCATTTCATACACTTGGTTGTAAATTGAATTTTTCTGAAACTTCAACTGTTGCACGTTTATTCGCAAACAATGGATATAGCAGAGTAATGTTTAACGAAAAAGCTGATATTTATATAATTAATACTTGTTCGGTAACAGCACAAGCCGAACGAAAATGCCGTACTGCAATAAAAAAAGTGCAAAAAATAAATAAAGAGGCATTTGTTGCAGTAATAGGTTGTTATGCTCAGCTAAAACCAAAAGAAATTATTGCAATTGCCGGTGTTGATTTAGTACTTGGAGCAAACGAAAAATTTAATCTGTTTGCGTATATCGACAATTTAAAAAAGAAAAATATACCCGAGATTCATTCTTGCGAAATTGATGAGGTAAACACTTTTCTACCTGCATTTTCATCGAACGACCGCACACGTTCTTTTTTAAAAGTGCAAGATGGTTGTAACTATGAGTGTACTTATTGCACAATTCCAAAAGCTCGTGGCAAAAGCAGAAATCAGAATATTGCAAAAACTATTGATATAGCAAAGTTGGCAATAGCAAGCGGAGTAAAAGAAATTATTTTAACAGGAGTAAACACAGGTGATTTTGGAAAAAGTACAGGTGAGAATTTTATAGATTTAGTTAAAGAACTTGATAAACTTGAAGGCATAACTCGTTATAGAATTTCTTCGATTGAGCCAAACTTAATCACCGATGAAATTATTGATTTTGTTGCAAATTCAAAATCGTTTTTGCCACATTTTCACATACCTTTACAATCTGGTTGCAATAATATACTTGCAAAAATGCAACGCCGATATAAACGTGAATTATATGCCGAAAAAGTTGCAAAAATAAAAGCTATAATGCCAAATGCATCAATAGGTGTTGATGTTATTGTTGGTTTTCCTGGCGAAACAGATGAGGATTTTAAAGCTACTTATGATTTTATAAATGAACTTAACATTTCGTATTTGCATGTTTTTTCATATTCTGAGCGTGCCGGCACAAAATCAATTGAGATAAAACCAAAAGTTGCCTCAGAGAAAATTACAAACCGAAGCAAAAAATTACATATTTTATCCGATAAGAAAACAAGATATTTCTACGAACAAAATCTGAATACAGAAGTTGAAGTATTATTTGAATCAACAAGCAAAGGAAATAAAATGCTAGGATTTAGCGAAAATTACTTAAAAATTGAACACGAGTTTGATGCCGATTTAATTAATAAAATTGTTAAAGCAAAAACTATTGAAATTAATGAGAATGGAAATATTGTTATTAGAGCTAATCAACCTGTATATACTCAAACCAAATAGCTTTTCGGTTTTTCTACTTTTTCTTTTTCCATTTTTATTTGCTTAAAATTTTAAACTCTAAAAAAGAAAAAATAAACCCCTATAAATTCCCGAAAAGCTAAATGGGGTCTGCTGAGAAACGCATAACAAGTTATTACAAAGCTATTTAATTTAAAATAC
>CAZRWZ010000026.1:0-6398 GCA_964603745.1 uncultured Bacteroidaceae bacterium
CAGACCCTAAGTATACAATTTTTTGAATTAAAAAAATAATGTACTTTTGTGCAAAATAATCACATAAAATAAAAAAAGATGAATTCGATTTTAGAAACAAAATTTACATTACCCAATCAAATATCAAAATATAAAGGCAAAGTAAGAGAAGTATTTAATATAAATAACAAAGAATTAGTAATGGTTGTTACCGACCGTTTATCGGCATTTGATGTAGTTTTGCCAAAAGGAATACCGTTTAAAGGTCAAGTTTTAAATCAAATAGCAGAGAAGTTTTTAGATGCTACAGCCGATATTGTACCAAATTGGAAAACTGCAACACCAGACCCCAATGTTATGGTAGGTAAATTTGTTGAAACTTTTCCTGTAGAAATGATTATAAGAGGTTATTTAACAGGTAGTTCTTGGCGTACATATAAAAACGGAGCAAGAGAAATTTGTGGAGTGCCAATTATTGATGGAATGAAAGAGCATCAAAGATTTGACAAACCAATTATTACACCTACAACTAAAGCAGAGCAGGGCGAACACGACGAAGATATTTCTAAAGAAGAAATACTTGCTCAAGGTTTAGTTTCTGCCGAAGATTATGCATTATTAGAGAAATATACAAGCGAGTTATTCGAAAGAGGAACTAAAATTGCTGCCGAAAAAGGTTTAATTTTAGTTGATACAAAATACGAATTTGGTAAAATTGGTAATCAAATATATTTAATAGACGAAATTCATACACCAGATTCTTCGCGTTATTTTTATGCCGATGTATATCAAGAAAACTTTGATAAAGGATTAGCTCAAAAACAATTATCTAAAGAATTTGTAAGAGAGTGGTTAATGGAAAATGGTTTTCAGGGTAAAGAAGGACAAATTATTCCTGAAATGACAGATGAGGTAGTTAATTCTATATCAGAAAGATATATAGAACTGTATGAAATAATAATTGGAGAAAAATTTCAGAAATCTAATACAGAAAACATAGAAGAAAGAATAGAGAAAAATATTCTAAAGTATCTTTCTTAAGGCAGATGAGCTTCTGAAAATTAAGCTAAATCATAAATATTAATAAAATGTACAATATTGTTTTTATATTAGACAATTAATTGATATTTTCGGAAAATTAGATAATTAGAATTTTAAATAATAAAGATTAATGACTAAAATGAGGATATATCTTATTGTAAGTATGTTTTTTATAATGCTTAACAGCTTATATTCTCAAGAATTAACACCACAAGAACAAGCTGTTGAAGACGCTGCATTTCAAAATATATCTACAGGCAATTACCAAAAAGCAGGAGAAGAATTTTCTCAACTTTTAAGTGTTTACAGAAAAAGTGCAACATATAATTTTTATTATGGAGTATGTTTGGTAGAGCAAAACAAAAATATTGATGAAGCATTAAAATATATTAAATATGCCGAAAGAAGTGGCTTAGGCGAGGACGACGCTATAGAGTTAGATTATTATTTAGGTAGAGTTTATCATTTAAACTATAATTTTGATAAAGCTTTAGAATATTATCAAAAATTTAAACAAGAACTAGGTAATGACGCTATAAAACTTTATGATATTGATAAAGAAATAAGAATGGCAAAAAATGGTCGTGAATTAATACAATATATAAGCGATTTAGTTGTTGTAGAAAACAAAAAGATAAGTAAAGATAACTATTATTATTCGTATAAGCTCAACAATTTTGGCGGTAAATTAATTGTTAAACCTCAAGAATATAAAACCAAAGCTGATATAAAATCTGGCAAAAAACAATTAATGTTTTTGTCTGATAGTGGTATTGTTTATTACTCTAGCTATGGAAAAAAATCTAAAACACTTGACATATATCAACGAATAAAGCAAGAAAATGGCGAGTGGGGTGAGCCAGAACTTTTGTCGGATATAATAAATACAGAATATGACGATGCCTATCCATATTTACACTCAGATGGAAAAACTCTATATTTTTCTTCCGTAGGTCATAATAGTATGGGAGGCTACGATATTTTTAAATCGGAGTTTGATAGTGCTAAATCGCAGTGGGGCGAACCTGTAAACATGGATTTTCCTACAAATACACCTTACGACGATTATCTATATATTTCTGATGCAGATGATGAGTTTGCATATTTTGCTTCTAATAGAGAAACAAATGGAGATAAAATTTCGGTATATAAAATTTTGATTGATAAAGACCCAATTAAAAGAAAAGTAGAAGATATTGATGAAGTAAAATCAAAATCATTATTACAGGTTTCTCCTCTGGCTCTTGTTGATGAAACTAAAGCTAAAAACTCTGGTTATAAAGATGGTAAAGCTAATGGAGATGGTAAAAATAATTTAGACAATGCACAAAATTATAATTTTGAACGATTATCTGTTGAAGATGTAGTTAGCACAGAAGAAGCCGTTAAAATTGCCGAAGAAGATAAAAACAAGCAAGAAATTGTAGTAGTAGAATCTAAAGATAACACCGATAATGCTCTGCTATACTCTTATACAAAATATCAAGAAGCCGAAGAATTAAAAAATGAAGCTGCAAAGTTATTAGCCCAGAGCAATTTGTCCGAAACCGATAAGCAAAGAGCTAAAGCAATGAAAAACGAAGCCAAACAAAAAGAAGAAGAGGCAGTTTTAGCATATAATGTTTATAATAATATAAACTCAAATTTATCGCAAAGAAAAGTTGAAACACAAGAAACCCAAAATGTTGTGGTTAAAGTAAAAAGCAGTGCTAGTGTAGCAGAAAGTGTTGAGATAATTAATAAAAACAGAGAAAATATAGCTAAGAACAATGAAAAATATTTTGAAATAAATAAAGAAATATTAAAAAGAAAAGAAGAGTTAGCAATAATAAAACCACAAAAAAAAGAAATAGAACCTTCTGTATTAAGTCTTAAAAAAGAAATTGATGATAACACAAAACAAATAAAAAATCTTGTTAGTGAAAATAAATCGCAAGAAGCAAGTAGCTTAAAAAATAAAAATAAAGAATTAATAAACACTTATAAAGAAGCTATATCGAAACAAGAGGAACTTACCTACAAACAAAAAAAGTTAGAAAATGAAATTGAGTTTTTATCAAGTATTGCCGAAAACAGGTCTATTGTTGGTAAAACTGAACTTACTGAAAAAACAAAAAATATAAATGTACAAGATTATGCTACACAAATTGATGCAAAAAGTTTAGAGCTAGATGTTCTTAATAAATTAGTTGTTGAAGATGCTGTTGATAAACAAACCGATGAATTATTGGCAGAAATGAATAATACAGAACAAGTTGAAACAATAGCAGAAAACAACGATGAAACAATAGCAGAAAACAACGATGAAACAATAGTAGAAAACAACGATGAAACAATAGTAGAAAATACTAACGAATACATAGGGGATAACAACGAAACAATAGCAGAAAATACTAGTGAAAATGCAGATAATAATAACGAAACAATAGTAGATGCAAATAGTAATAACTCTGATATTGAAGATGACGCAGGTAATAATACATCAATAAAAAATAATACAAATAACAAAACAGAGATTGTAGTAAGTAGTAAAGAAAAAAGTACAATTACACCAACAATTATTGTAACAAAAAAAATTGCTAAGTCAGATTATAAAAATCAAGAAGCCCAAGTTGTTGTAACCGAAATTAATAATAATCAAGGGATTGTAGATTCTTTAAATAGAATAATACTTGTTAAAAAAGAGCAAGTTAGTAAAGAAACCAACGAAACTAATAAACAAGCATTATCACAAGAAATATCTGAACTAGAAATGATTGTTGAGTTAAAAACTAATAAAAACAAACAACTTTTAGCCAAAGCAAATAAATTAGAAGCTAATGATGCACCTACCGAAACCAATGCCTTAGCCACTACTAATGCCAAAGATAATAATCTAGAAAAAATAACAACACAAAATGCCGAAATTACTACCTTATATAATAGGGTCAATAAAAATATAGTTTTAAGCGATTCGTTAACAGCCTTAGCAAAAGAAAAACAAACTGCTGCCAATATTACAACAGACAATAGTAAAAAAGAAGTTTTAACTAACGAAGCCGAAGATTTAAAACAATTAGCTGTAATAAAAAAGAAGGAAAACGAACAGCTAAACACAGAAATTATAAAAAAAGAAGAAGAAATAAAAACATTAGCATTAAACACACAAACCGTATTTAAAGAAGAAAAGCAATTTCCATTTGAAAATACAAATAACTCTCCAGAGCTTAACGCTTATATGAAAGAAACATTTAAGCAGAAATATTACGAAAATAAAAATAAAGATTTAGAAAAAAAGAAACAAGCTTTTGTAGAAACAAAAAAGAATGTACAATCTGAAAACTCTAAAGTAGAAATAGATAACGAAATAAATAAAATTGATGCTAAAATAGAAGAGAACAAACAATTAGCTGTGGTTGCAAAAATAAAAGCTGACGACTTGCAGAAAAACATAGTAGAAACAAACAAAACAAACATATCTGATGAAGAGTTATATGCACAAGCTTCGTCTTATGAAATTAAACATACTAGTAAATTAAATACAAAAGAAAAACAAAATATTTCGTTTGTAGATGATGATAAAAAAGCTGCTGATAAATCATTTAACGAATACAAACTTATAGAAAAAGAAATAGAAGAATTAAAACAAAGTAAAGGCGAAGACCAAGCAGAAAACAAAAAAATAAATGCAGAAATTAAACAAAAACAGTTAGAGGCCGATAAACAATTTGATATTGCAAATAATATTTATAAAGATGCAAACTTTGTAGAATATCAAAATTTAGATAATATTATATCTAAACATTACAACAAAAATGTACCAAATATTAACCAAGCTAACCAACTAAGAAACGAAGCACAAGCATATTACATACAAGCAAATGCAATAAGAACAAGTACCGATGATAAAAACGAGTTAGAAAAAGCTACAAATTACGAAAAAGTAGCAATTAATAAACAAAAACAAGTTTTAGATATTTATTTAGCAACACAAACCCCCGATAATATTGCCGATAATACAAATAATAATTCATTAACAACAAGTTTAGAAGATGAAGAAGATTATAGTAAATATTCTAAAATTAGTTACAAATCAGAAAAAGCGATAAAAGAAAATACTTTAGAACTTAATGATATTGAAAAAGAAATTGAGCGTATCAATAATCAATATAGCGAAAGCAACAAAAAAGACCTGCCAAAACTTGAAAAGGATAGGGTAGAACTAAAGCAGAATATAGTGGCTGCATTGATAGAAATGGAGAAAGCCGATAGTTTAAAATACAATATGTATAACAATAAAGTTAAAGAATTAAATAATACCCAAACTGTTACCGAAAGACATAAACAATCTGCAAATCAATATGTTAAAACAGCCGAGTATTTTTATTCTAACGCAAGCATATTAAGAAAAGAAGCCGACACAGAACAAAATTTAGATAAAAAATTATTGAAACTGCAAAAAGCAAAAGAATTCGAGAATATAGCAATGTCAAATCAAGAAACTGCTGTTAATATAATGATTGACAATACCGATGATGTGTTTGTTAGTTCAGGCAATTTAATTAAAATAGACCCATTGTTGAGTGCAAACAAAGAAGTTAGTACAGAAAATATAAAAAAAGCTACAACAAATAAAATTCTAGAAAATATTAAATTAACCGAAGACGAATTACTAGATATAGATGATATTGCCGAAATTGAAATTCAAGTAGATGATATCGATAACCAAATAGAAGAAAAGAAAGCTGAAATTGAAGAATATAAAAAATCTATAATTTTAACCGATGATGAAAAAACAAATAAAAAAACTCAGAAAAAAATAGATAAACTTGAAAAAGAGATTTTTTCTTTAAAATATTCTAAAACAGAAATACTAGAGCTTGCCAACGATAACAAATACTATACATATAAAAATCATATACGAAACGTAAGATTGAAAGACCAATCGGAAAAAGCACGTCAAGGAAATCAATTAGCCAAAGATGCCGATAAGTATTATAAAAGAGCAAAAACATTAAGAAATAAATCTGAAATTACCGAAGATACTAAAAAATCTTATGCCTTATTGCTTGAAGCAAACGAACTGGAAATAGAAGGAATTGATGCAATGGAACGCTCGTATAGTGTCTATCTTGATATTCAACCAGAAGATATTACTAAAAATTTAACTGATAATAATGATAATAAAACGGAAGATGATATACACAAAGATATTGTTGAAGTAAAACCTGCTGATATAACAGCACATACAAATACTGAAACTTTAACTAATAACACAAATGAAGTTGCTGATAACAAGGCAGAAACAAATGACGATACTGTAAAATTAGTTGCAGACAACAATAATTCTACAACTAATGAAACTATTAAAACAACCGACGATAATACAAGTAATATAG
>CAZRWZ010000026.1:6498-11048 GCA_964603745.1 uncultured Bacteroidaceae bacterium
ACAGAGAACACAAAAACAGAAAACGTAGATAATAATGTAGAATTAGAAATTGTTGATGTAAATGACCCGACTAATTCAGCAACCAATAATAAATTAGCAACTAATAATAATGTAGAAATAAGTAATAATATTTCATTCGAAAATTTTTCAGTTTATCCGGTATCTGTTTATACCAATAAAAAACCAATACCAGTAAACCCCGAGTTGCCATCAGGAATAATATTTAAAGTACAGATAGGAGCATTCAAAACCAAAGTTAAAGAAAACGCATTTAATGGGTTAAGCCCATTAGCAGCCGAAAAAATTGCAGGAAGCTCATACACAAGATATTTAGTAGGGCAATTTAAAACATACGAAGGCGTTAAATTAGCTTTGTCCGAAGTTAAAACAATAGGTTATAAAGATGCGTTTGTGGTAGCTTATCGCGATGGAAAAAGAATACCTTTGTATATAGCAAAAACAGAAGCAAAACAAGGAATATCTAATTATAACGATTTAGCTGTTAAAGAATCTACAAACGTAAAAGAACGCAGCAAAGTATCTGTATCAAGTTCGCAATTAGCCGAAAATAATACCAATAATGATGTTAATAATACATTTAGTAAATCAACGGTTAAAGCAAATAATATAAAAACAAAATCTAAGCTATTATATACTGTACAAATTGGAGTTTATAAAAAGGCAGTATCACACGCAAGGCTATATAACTTGACCCCAATTTACGAAGATGTTACACAATATGGATTTATTAGATACACTACCGGAATTTTTAATAATATATCTGCTGCAAATATAGAAAAAGACAGGATACGTAAATTAGGAATTAAAGATGCCTTTGTAACAGCATATTACAAAGGAAAACGTATAAGTATAACAGAGGCAAATAAATTAAAATTAGATAATATCACAACAGAAAATGCTGTTGATGTTACGCTCCCTCAAGTTAAAACAGAAAGTTTACCAACAGAAAAACCTGTAGCCGATATTTCTCAAATAAACTATAAAGTTCAGGTTGGAGCATACAAAACACAAGTTCCATTAAACGATGTAAAATCGTTTTTATCAGTTTCTAGAACCAAAAAATTAGTTCAATTTATTGATGATAGGGGATATACAGTTTTTGCAATAGGAAACTATAAAACATATCAAGAAGCATCTCAAATGAAAACAATTTTAATTAACGAAGGAGTAGCCGATGCCTTTATTGTAGCATATAATGGTAATGTGAAAATTTCGGTAGCAAAAGCCAAAGAATTGTTAGGTAAATAGATAGGATAAATCCGCATAAATTTCCGAAAAGCTAAATGGATTGAGCATATTTATATTTAGAGATTCTAAATAAAAGAAACTCATCAAAAAAAACAAAAAAATAAATCAATCATATAAAAAAAATATTATTTTTGGAGTGAGTAAGCTAGAGTATAAAAATTATATTTGCATAACAAAAAATAATTAAAAAACAATACTAGAAAAATTTTTTATTTAATTATTTTTTGTTGATATTGCTCACTGAAATAAGGAAACTACAATAACCTGTAAATTATTGAATAATAGATGAGTAAAGATTTAGTTACAGTATGGAAAAATTGTCTTGAGATTATCAAGGATAACGTCCCGACCATAAGTTTTAGAACATGGTTTGAACCAATTATCCCGATTAAACTAGAAGACAATATTTTAACAATACAGGTACCAAGTCAATTCTTTTACGAGTATCTCGAAGAGAATTATATCGATATTATTGGAAAAACTTTGAAAAAAGAGTTAGGTGAAGATGTAAAACTAGAGTATAGCATTGTTATGGAAAATGATAATTTCTACGGCAAAAGTAAATACACAGTTAAAATCCCAACCCAAAATAAAACCGATATAAAGAATACACCAGTATCTGTTAAGTTAGAAGATAACACAATTAAAAACCCTTTTGTAATACCGGGAATTAAAAAACTACACGTTGACCCCCAATTAAACCAAGATAATTCTTTTGAAAACTTTGTTGAGGGTGAATGTAACCGTTTAGCACGTTCAGCAGGTTTTGCTGTTGCAAATAATCCGGGTGGTACAGCTTTCAACCCATTGTTTGTATATGGTAAATCTGGTTTAGGAAAAACCCACCTTGCACAAGCAATAGGTATAGAAGCAAAAAAGAAATTTCCTGAAAAAACAGTTTTGTATGTAAATTACAACGATTTTCAGACACAATTTACCGAAGCAATAAGAAATAATAATAGAAATGATTTTATTCATTTTTATCAAATGATTGATGTATTAATAATTGATGACATTCATTGGCTATCAGGAAAAGAAAAAACACAAGATATTTTCTTTCATATCTTCAATCATCTACACCAATCGGGCAAACAAATAATTTTAACATCAGACAAAGCTCCAATAGAAATGCAAGGAATTGAACAAAGATTACTTTCTCGTTTCAAGTGGGGACTTTCAGCAGATTTACAAGCACCTGATTACCAAACAAGAATATCAATATTAAAAAAGAAAATATATAACGACGGAATTGAATTAAGTAATGACGTTATAGAATATATAGCTTCGCATATAACAAACAATATAAGAGAGCTAGAAGGTGCTTTAATATCTATATTAGCACAATCTACCCTAAATAAAAAAGAAATTACAATAGATTTAACAAAACAGATTATCGATAAGTATGTGAAAAATACAAAACGAGAAATCTCAATAGATTATATCCAAAAAGTAGTTTGCGATTATTTTGATATGGATATAGATCAACTTAAATCTAAAACAAGAAAAAGAGAAATTGTTCAAGCTCGCCAAATTGCAATGTTTTTTGCTAAAAGTATGACAAAATCTTCTTTAGCTACCATAGGAACACAAATTGGAAATAAAGATCATGCAACAGTTCTTCACGCTTGTAAAACCGTCAATAATTTAATTGACACCGACAAAGGTTTTAGAATTTATATAGATGAAATTGAAAAGAAGCTAAAATTGTAATGATTGTTTCATTTACAAATATTACGAACAGCTTGACCTTATGGTTAAGCTGTTTTTTTATGTGTACTGATATAAAATGATATATATATTATTAAGCATATTATCTTCAACAAGTATTTTTGTAATCTTCAAATTTGTTGATTTAAAAAAATTAGATGCTCTAAATATTATTATTATAAATTATTTTATTGCAACATCTATAGGCTTTTTTTTGTTCTTTAATAAATTTATAAACCTATTCTCAAAATTTGATATAAATTCATATATACTTTCTGCAATAATTGGCGTATTTTTCTTTATCGGATTTATATTATTAGAAAAAACAATTAAAACCAGCGGATTATCAATAACAAGCGTTGCTTCTAAAATGTCGGTAGTAATACCAATAATTTTTTCTATAGTTTTTTATAATGAAACAATAAGCTATTTAAAAATTACAGGAATAATATTAGCACTAATTTCGATATTTATGATTGTTTATCGCAAAAATAATAATAAAAAAGAAATTATAATTTTATTACCATTACTTCTGTTTGTTTTTATGGGAACAATAGATAGTTTTATTAAATATGCACAAGTGCATATATTCGATAAAGATGTTAATGCAATAATATTTACATCGTTATTGTTTTTTTTCTCGTTTATTTCAAGTTTAATATATTATATAGTAAATAAAAAACGAACAAAAATAATAAAACATAAAACAATAATATTTGGCTCTGCCTTAGGTTTGGTAAATTTTAGTTCTATATATTTTTTGATAAAAGCATTCGATACAAACATATTTAATTCAAGTGTAATATTTGGTATAAATAACACGGCAATTGTTGTTTTATCTATATTAATAGGCTTATTATTTTTTAAAGAAAAAATCACGAAATTAAATTTTGCAGGAATTATAGTTTCTGTAATAGCAATAACAATATTAACAAGTTTATAGTGAGTGAGATAATAGAAAAATACAAAACAATTAGTAGAACCTCCGAAGGATATTACAAAGAAAAAGGAAGTAAATTTTTTGCCTTTGCATATCCGGTATCAAGCGAAGAAGAAATAAAAGAAATACAACAAAAACTACGAAAAGATTATTACGATGCACGTCATCATGTGTTTGCATGGCGACTTGGTGCCGATAAAAAACGCTATCGTGCAAGCGACGATGGCGAACCATCAAACTCATCTGGTCCACCAATATTAGGGCAAATACAATCTTTCGATTTAACAAATATATTAATTGTTGTAATACGATATTTTGGCGGAACAAAACTTGGTGTTTCGGGTTTGATAAATGCTTATAGAACAGCCGCAAAAGAAGCAATTGCAAATAATAATATTGAAGAAAAAACAGTGATGAGTTATTATCGTATAGAATTTTCGTATAACGAAATGAATTCTGTTATGAAGTTAATAAAAGATAATAACATTAATCAAACAAATCAAAAATTTGATTTAAATTGCAGTATGGAAATATCAATAAAAGTATCTGATGAAGATATTGTAACAGAGAAGTTTAAAAAAATATCAGGAGTGAAAATAAAATATCTAAATACAAAATAATAAACTTTTAACTT